>CAXTUM010000296.1:0-4461 GCA_964247205.1 uncultured Beijerinckiaceae bacterium | reverse complement strand
CCGCAAGACGCATGAGTCCATCGGCAGACCCTTGCCCAATCGCGACAACATCGTGGTGACGCGGGACAAGGCGTTTGCTGCAGACGGTATTATTGTTGTCCATGCGCTTGATGAAGCTTTTCGAATAGCCGGGGATTGCGCGAAGAAACGGGGCGTTGATGAAATTATTGTGGCGGGCGGCGGCGACATCTATGCACAGACCATCACAAGGGCTGATGCGCTCTATCTGACGGAAGTGGATCTGGAGCCAGACGGTGATGCTTGGTTCCCGCCCATCGACCGCGCATTCTGGAAAGAAATCAGCCGCAAAGTCCATCCCAAAGGACCGGATGACGAGGCTTCTTTCAATTTCGTGGACTATGTGCGGCGGTAACGCGCGGTTTTGGCGTTGACCTTTGGGCCTGGACGCACCATTTCGAGGCCATAACAGCTGGATTTACCACGCTGGCGGCGCGGCCATTGCGGTCGGCCACCGGTTTGCTAAGGACAGAGCAGGATCAACGGCTGGCAGCAGCCGCAGGACAGAGGAATTTCATGCCCTGGAATAATGAAGGCGGCGGCGGACCGTGGCAGCCCAAGAACCAAGGCCCCAAAGGTCAGGGGCCATGGGGACAGGGTCCAGGCGGCGGTGACAACAACGGCGGCGGCGGCAAGCGGCCGGGTGGACAACCGCCTGACCTTGAGGAACTGCTGCGCCGCAGCAAGGACAAGTTCAGGAATGTGCTGCCACCCGGTGCCGGTGGAACAGGCCTTGGCGGTATCGGCGGCAAGGGCATCGCTGCGCTGATCATGCTGGCTGTTCTGGGGTGGCTGGCGACAGGGCTCTATATCGTACGCACCAACGAGGTGGCGTTGAAGACCGTCTTTGGCCGCTTCATCGGCAAGACGGGCGAAGGTTGGGATTATAACTGGCCGTATCCGATCGGCGGGGTCTTCAAGGTGCCGGTTCTGGACCGCAAAAACATCGAGATCGGGCGCGCCCCGACCGACCCGCGCCGCGCCGGGGCCATTTCCGACACATTGATGCTGACGGCTGACGAGAACATCGTCGATATCGGCTTCAACCTGCAATGGCGCATTTCTGCACGCAGACCCGAGGATTTTGTCTTCAACCTGCAAAACCCCGAAGGCACGATCAAGGCGGTGGCTGAAAGCGCCATGCGCGAGGTTGTGGGCCGCCGCAATCTGCAGAACGTTCTGCCGAGCCAGGTGAGTGCAGCAACAGTTGTGCCTTCGACAACGCCTGGAGCCGGGCCGATTGTGGTGGTGCCGCCTGCGGCTGTTGCAGCTTCGGCGAGTGCACAGTCCGAAATCCAGGACGAGGTGCTGAAAACAATGCAGAGCGTGCTCGATTCCTACAAGGCGGGTGTCGATATCCTGCTGGTCAACGTGACCCGCATCGCGCCGCCGCAGGACGTGCTGGCCTCGTTCCGCGAGGTGCAGGCCGCCGTGCAGGATCAGGCCCGCATGCGCAACGAAGCCGAAACTCACGCCAGCCGTGTCGTGCCCGAGGCGCGAGGAAAGGCCGAGAGCATCATTCAGGAATCGCAGGCCTACCGCGAGCGGACAGTGGCCGAAGCGCAGGGCGCCGCCTCGCGTTTCCGGGCGGTTTACGAGGAATACCGCAAGGCGCCTGATGTGACACGCGAGCGCATTTTCCTCGAGACGATGGAACGTGTGTTCGGTGGGATGGACAAGATCATCATCGACAACAACAGCACGGGGCAGGGGGCGATTCCCTACCTGCCGCTCAATGAATTGCAGCGGCGCACGACGCCGCAGCAGCCTCAGGGGACCAACCGATGAATCAGGGCAAGGGGTTGTTCGCCCTTATCGGACTGGGTCTGATCGCGTTCTTCATCGTGAATTCGGCCTTCATCGTTCCGCAGACCTCGTCGGCCATCGTGTTCCGGCTGGGCGCCGTGGCCCGCGCTCCGATCTTGGCTCCCGGGCTCTACTTCAAGGTCCCGTTCGTCGAGAACGTGGTCTACATTGAGAACCGGCTGCTGGATAATGATCTGCCGCCGCAGGAAGTGCTGGCATCGGACCAAAAGAACCTCGTGGTGGACGCGTTCACGCGCTACCGCATCACCGATCCGCTGAAATTCTACCAGACGCTGAACAACGTGCGAAATGGCAACCTGACGCTGGAGCGGATCGTGAATTCCCGCGTCCGGTCGGTGCTGGCCGGAGCGTCTACAACGCAGATCATCGACAAGGAACGGGTCAAGCTGATGGACCGCATCCAGGAAGATGTGAACAGGGAGACGCAGGCGCTGGGCATCACGGTTGTCGATGTGCGGCTGTCGCGGGTGGAACTGCCGCGCGAGACATCACAGGCCGTGTTCCAGCGCATGAAGACGGATCGTGACCGCGAGGCGGCCGAAATCCGGGCGCAGGGCGCGCAGATTTCTCAGACGATCCGGGCCCGTGCAGACCGCGATGTGCAGGTCATTTTCGGTGAGGCCAACAAAAAGTCGGAAGAGTTCCGCGGTGAGGGCGATGCCACCAAGAACCGTGTGTTCGCGGAGGCCTTCGGGCGCGATCAGGAATTCTTCCGGTTCTATCGTTCGATGCAGGCTTATGAAACGGGCCTGAAGCAGGGCGACACCCGGTTGATCCTCTCGCCGAACTCGGATTTCTTCCGCTACTTCAACGATCCATCCGGCAAGAAGCCGAATTAACCTGAAGGCAGCGCGGCCATGGAAGACTTTCTGGCCGCGCTGGCGTTGCTCTTCGTGATTGAAGGCCTGCTGTTCGCAGCCTTTCCCAACGCCACGCGCCGCGCCATGCTGGAAGCGGCCCATACCTCTGATGGAATGGTGCGGAAAATCGGCGTCGTCTGCGCCGCTGTTGGTGTTCTTGCCCTGTGGGTAATCAGACGTCTGATGTGAATCCGGATACGTCTTTGACAAAAGCGTGATCCGTGCGTGAAATCATTCTCTTGCAACTGTCGCTCTTCAGCCACATTTGATACCTTGATACAGCGCATGTGGGCGACACCACAACCAACTGACCAGAGGGGCAAATGCCTTCCAGGATTACGCCTTCCAGAACTTCCCGTTTCGCGGCCATTGCCAGCGCCTTCATGATCTCGACCGCGATCGTGGCCACGCCAATGACACCGCTGATCACGCCTGCCATTGCACGCGGTGCGCCGGAATCCTTCGCGCCGCTCGTCGAGCAGGTGATCGACGCCGTCGTCAATATCTCGGCCGCACAGACCGTCGAGAACCGCGCCGTGCCGTTGCCACAGGTTCCTCCGGGAGCGCCGTTCGAGGATTTCTTCAATGATTTCTTCAACAAACGCGGCGAGGGCGGCGACGGCCAGCCCAACCAGCGCCGTGGCGAAAACCAGCCCAATCAACCGAACCAGCCCAACCGCAGGGGTGAGGGTAACCGCGGCGAGGGCAATAACGGTCCGGGCCAGCAGCGCCGCTCCAGTTCGCTGGGCTCCGGCTTCGTGATCGATGCTTCGGGCATCGTCATCACCAACAACCACGTTATCGGCGACGCCAACGATATCACGGTCAACTTCAACGACGGCACCAAGCTCAAGGCCGAGGTGATCGGCAAGGATCCCAAGACCGATCTGGCGGTGCTGAAGGTGAAATCCGACAAGCCGCTGAAATTCGTCAAGTTCGGTGATGATCAGGCGACGCGTGTCGGTGACTGGGTGGTGGCCATCGGCAACCCGTTCGGGTTCGATTCGTCCGTGTCGGCCGGTATTCTTTCGGCACGCAACCGGCGCATCAACAGCGGCCCTTACGACAACTTCATCCAGACTGACGCCGCTATCAACCGGGGTAACTCGGGTGGTCCGCTGTTCAATGCTCAAGGCGAGGTGATCGGTATCAACACCGCAATCATTTCACCGTCCGGCGGTTCTATCGGCATTGGGTTTGCGGTTCCGGCGTCAACCGCCGTGCCGGTGATCGAACAGCTCCGCAACTTTGGTGAAACCCGCCGCGGCTGGCTTGGCGTGCGCATCCAGGAAGTGGATGACGGAATCGCCGAGACGCTTGGCCTCGGCAAGGTGCGCGGCGCCATGGTCGCTGGCGTTGATGACAAGGGTCCCGCCAAGCCTGCCGGGATTGAGGCGGGTGACGTGATCATCAAGTTCGACGGCAAGGATGTGAAGGACAGCCGCGAACTGCCGCGCATCGTGGCCACCACATCGGTGGGCAAGGCCGTGGATGTGCTCGTCTTCCGCAAGGGCAAGGAGCAGACGCTGAAGGTGACGCTGGCGCGTCTGGAGGATGGCGAGCGCCAGGCCTCTGCCTCCAAGCCAGCCGAGCCCAGCAATGCTGCCGCACCGGCTGTGCGCCGCGCGCTGGGCCTGGAACTGACGCAGATGACAGCCGAAACGCGCAAGCGCTTCAGTCTGAAGGACGGCCAGAAGGGCGTGGTGATCAACCGCGTTGACCCCAACTCCAACGCCGCCACCAAGCGGCTGGCGGC
>CAXTUM010000295.1:0-4471 GCA_964247205.1 uncultured Beijerinckiaceae bacterium | reverse complement strand
CGCTTTGTCCAAGGCCAACGGGCGTGCATTGGTCAAGGACTGGATCCAGTCGCAGAATATGCTTCTGGGCGGCATCGCTGGTCGCCCCGATGTGGTGGCGCGCCGCCTGATGTCGTGGCTCAGCCAGAGCCCCCTGCTGCTGGAGGGCGCGGACACCGCCTTCTACCGCAGCATTGTCAGGACGGTGGCGGCGGATGCGGCCCGGCTGAGGCGTGCGCGGCGCGTGGTGCCGGACACTGAAATACGGCTGATGATCCAGGTGGCGCTCACCTATTATGCGCTGAGTTCAGCCGAATCGGACACCGATCTCAAGCAGGCGGCATCGCAGCTGTGTGCATTGCTGGACCAGCAGATCCTCTCGGATGGCGGGCATGTCAGCCGCAATCCGCAGGTGCTGGTCAGTCTGCTGCTGGATCTGCTGCCGCTGAAGCTGGCGTTTCTCTGGCGCCGGATCCAGACGCCGCAGCCCATCGTGGCGGCGATCGACCGGATGATGCCGATGGTGCGCATGATGCGCCATGCCGACGGTTCGGTGGCGCTGTTCAACGGCATGGGCGCAACGCGGGCGGATTTCGTGGCCGCGATCCTGGCGCAGGACGACACGATGGCGCCCGCACCCGCCAATGCGCCTTACACGGGCTATCAGCGGGCGGAGCATGCGGGCGCGGTGATCATCGTCGATGCCGCAGCAGCGCCCGCGCCACCTTTGGCATCGCGCGCCCATGCAGCGCCAGCGGCGTTCGAGTTTTCGGCCGAACAGTTCCGCATCGTGGTGAACTGCGGAGCGCCTCCTGCGCATCGGCCTGAAATGCTGCATTACGCGCGGCTGACCGCTGCGCATTCCACCCTGATCGTGGCGGATGAGACCATCGGCCGTTTCACGCGGACATCCGCCATGAAAGCGCTGGTGGGCGAGCAGTTCACCTCTGGAGCAAAGAAAGTGAACCTGCAGCGCAACGACAGCAGCGAAGGCACGCTGGTCGGTGTTGATCACGATGGCTACCGCAAGAAGCACGGCGTGGTTCACGAGCGCCGCCTCGCGCTGTCGGCGGATGGTGCGTCTCTGGAGGGCGAGGATGTGCTGAAGCCCGTGCGGCAGCGGCGCGAGGTGGACTATGCGCTGCGCTTCCACATCCACCCGCTTGTGAAGCTGGCGTTGCGCGCGGATGGCCAGAGCGCGCTGCTGACCCTGCCCAACCGCAGCACCTGGGAGTTCGAAGCGGGCGGCATAGCGCTCGCGGTCGAGGAAACCATCTTTTTCGCCAGCACGGAAGGCCTGCGCCGCTCGGAACAGATCGTCGTTGCCGCCAACACCGGCGCGCAAGCCAGAATTGCGTGGTCAATCCGGAAAACCGCAAATCGGTGATGTTGAATCACTGCTGGGCGTGATAGCGAGCCGGAAATCCTCATCTCACCTGACCGGACGATCCCCATGCCCAACGAATTGCGCCGCATCACCCGAGCGCTTCTGTCCGTATCCGACAAGACAGGCCTGCTGGAATTCGCCGCCTCCTTGTCCGCGCGCGGCGTGCAGCTCATCTCCACCGGCGGCACGCGCAAGACGCTGGCGGATGCGGGCTTGCCCGTGCTCGATATATCCGAGGTCACGGACTTCCCCGAGATCATGGACGGGCGGGTGAAGACGCTGCATCCCAAGGTGCACGGCGGGCTGCTGGGCATCCGCAGCAATCCCGAGCATCAGGCCGCGATGTTCGCCCATGGCATCGATCCCATCGATCTCCTCGTGGTCAACCTCTATCCCTTTGAAGCAACCGTGGCGAAGGGCGCGGACTACGGTGATTGCATCGAGAACATCGATATCGGCGGCCCGGCCATGATCCGCGCCGCAGCCAAGAACCACCACGATGTCGGCGTGATCGTCGACGCGGGCGACTACCAGATTCTGCTTGATGATCTTGACGCCAACGGCGGCCAGATGACCCTCACGCTCCGCCGCAGGCTGGCCCAGAAGGCCTATGCCCGCACCGCTGCCTATGATGCCGCGATCTCCAACTGGTTTGCGGCAGAGCTTGGCGAGGACACACCGGCGTTTCGCGCCTTTGGCGGCACGCTTGCCGAGGCCATGCGCTACGGCGAGAACCCACACCAATCGGCCGGTTTCTACCACGGCCCCGAACGCCGCCCCGGCGTGGCCACCCTGCGGCAATTGCAGGGCAAGCAGCTGTCGTACAACAACGTCAACGACACGGATGCGGCGTTTGAGCTGGTGGCGGAATTCGATCCCGCGCGCACATCCGCCGTCGCCATCATCAAGCACGCCAACCCCTGCGGCGTCGCCGAAGGGCGAACGCTCCTCGAAGCTTACGAGGCGGCGCTTCGCTGCGATCCGGTCTCGGCCTTCGGCGGCATCGTGGCGCTGAACCAGACGCTCGACGCCGACGCCGCCCGCGCCATCGTGGAGATCTTCACGGAGGTGATCATCGCGCCGGACGCCACGGACGAAGCCCGCGCCATCATCGCTGCCAAGAAGAACCTGCGCCTGCTGGTGACGGGCGGCCTGCCGGACCCGCGCCAGAAGGGCAAGACCGTGCGCTCCGTATCAGGGGGCCTGCTGGTGCAGGACCGCGACCATGCCGTGGTGGATGATATGGAGCTGCGCGTGGTGACCAAGCGCGCGCCGACAGAGGCCGAACTCGCCGACCTGCGCTTTGCCTTCCGCGTGGCCAAGCACGTCAAATCCAACGCCATTGTCTATGCGAAAGCGGGCGCGACGGTCGGCATCGGCGCGGGCCAGATGAGCCGCGTGGATTCCTCGCGCATCGCGGCGTGGAAAGCGATGGAGGCGGCGAAGGCGCTGGGCCTCGCAGACAGTATGGCCAAGGGATCAGTCGTCGCGTCGGATGCGTTCTTCCCGTTTGCGGACGGGTTGCTGGCGGCGGCAGAGGCGGGGGCGACGGCGGTGATCCAGCCGGGCGGGTCGATGCGCGACAATGAGGTGATTGACGCGGCGGATAGGGCTGGGCTGGCGATGGTGATGACGGGGGTGCGGCATTTCCGGCATTGAGAGTAGGTTACTGCCTAAGCGGCTGCCCGTTGCCAAACTGGAGTTTCCGCTGCCATATCAATAATCATTGCCGATCTTTGCAGTAATTTTATCCGCTGTGTTCGCGCTCGATCCTGTAATACTCCTACAAGACGTGGTGGTTCAGCCTGCGAAATGTCGCTTACATCAATAAACCGGGCCGCTGCACTTACTACCGATTGAGGGGCAGGTGTTACAACTTGGAACAGTGCAAGATGCTCATCCTGCTTTACAGCAGCGTCAAACTCCCATTCGTCATTTGACGCTCCGCGGAATACGAAGTCGGTTGCAATAATCGATGGATTGAAGGCTCGAAACAACCGTTCCCGCATCACGAAGCGAGCGTCATTTGCCGCCTTTTCAGCCATGCGATAAGATACCAAATCTGCTGCGCTACGTGACGCATTCGCAACTGCGATGACTGACGAAATGAGATCATCTGTGCTTACTTCAGCCTCGAAAAATGCATGACGATCAAACGCAACTCCAAACCGTGCTGCGGCGGTATCCGCAATCTTTGGAAAGGCGCGAATGCCTCCGACAAGCTCCGCCTCACGTGATCCAAGGCCCGCGTCCGAAACGAAGTACTTTATACCTTGTTGATCAAGACGGACAACGACGGGCGATCCGCCGAGATAGGTCAATGGCGTGGTTATGTATGCCGACGTACCCGAGATGCGTGACGTAGCCAGTTTCTCTGCAACGACGGCAGCGATATGAGCGAGTGTATCAGTCACAATTGCAGCCTCCCTTGCCATTCAGGCCAACCGATCTGCGTCAAGTCTGGAATGCCAAACGCTGATGCGACAATATACACAAATTCATTAAGCGACGATGGCTGTGGCTCCAAGGCCATTGCAAGTGGCAGATTGTCCGCCTCGAATGCGCTCAGGCCAAGGCGGGCATTTGCCTCGAAGGGATGATGGTGAGATATTCTAACGTCGATCTGCGACATGAAGTCATGACGGTTGCGAGGATTCCTATGCCCTGAAATCGGGCGGTATTCCAAGCGCGCAATAGGGCGCGGGCGATTTCCGATTACGGCTTCAAGTTGAAAAACAACATCTTCACCAATTACATCCCGTAACGCAGTGCCGCGAATTGACAATCCAGCTAAGCCTACGCCGTCGATCGATAGCCCAGAAACAAATCCGAGACGTGCACCCAGTGCAGCACTAACCGGCTCCCATTGTGGCCACTGATCCAAGATCTTAGGTTGACCGATCAGGAGCCGCAATTGCTCCACGGCAGTGCTTCTTGCGAACATAAATTAAACCTGCGTCAAAATTTTGGCAATTGCAATGTCAGCCATTCCCAATGCAACCAAGCTAATCAGCAAATATAACATTGCTCGTCCATCATGACCTGTTGATCATTACGGTGACAGTGCACTAAATTCCCCAACTAAACCCGTCACGCCACCACCTT
>CAXTUM010000294.1:0-4483 GCA_964247205.1 uncultured Beijerinckiaceae bacterium | reverse complement strand
GATGATCCGCCGATGCCGTGACCGCATCATCCACGTTGGTGCGGAAGGTCAGCTCTGGCCCGGCGCTTGCATCACTTGCCGTCAGATCAACCGCGATGAAAGGCGCGTCGTCGACATGGATGCCCACCATCTCGACCGGTGTGACCATGACGAAGCGCTCCGGGTCCTTGCGCAGGATAGACGCGAAAAGCTTCACCATGGCAGGCCTGCCGATGGGTGTACCCTGATAGAACCAGGTGCCATCCGCCGCGATGCGCATGTCGATTTCGCCGCAATACGGCGGATTCCACAAATGCACCGGCGGCGAGCCTTTGGCACCAGCCTTCGCAGCAACATCAGCAATTTTGCCCAGATCAGCCATGAAACGGCATACGCTCCGACGACAGCGACAGACTGATCACATTAATTTGGGTTGTGGTCCATGAATTTGCCACAGCGTATCTATCAAAGGGAATGTGTGAATGTTTTACTGACCTCGATTGTCATGGCTGCAAAATGCTTCACACTGCATTCAACTGAATCACGGAATTTGTAGGAGAGCCCCTTGAGCGCAGCCGAAAAGCAACCCGAGGATCTCGCCGCTCTCGTCGAGAAGACAGCTGAAGCTGCTTCCGCCTCCCTTGTCAGGGCCAAAACCGCCATCGGAGCCGTGATTTTTGGTCAGGAGACCGTGATCGAGCGGGTGCTGGTCACCATCATCTCCGGCGGTCACGGTCTGCTGGTCGGCGTGCCGGGTCTCGCAAAGACCAAACTGGTGGAAACGCTGGGTACTGTCCTTGGCCTCGATTCCCGACGCGTGCAGTTCACGCCGGACCTGATGCCGTCCGATATCATCGGTACAGAAATCCTTGACGAGGCCGCCAGCGGGAAGCGGGCCTTCCGCTTCGTCAAAGGTCCGGTCTTTGCTCAGTTGCTGATGGCGGATGAAATCAACCGCGCCAGCCCGCGCACCCAGTCGGCCCTGCTGCAGGCCATGCAGGAATACCACGTGACGGTGGCGGGCGAGCGGCACGACCTGCCCAAACCTTTCCACGTTCTGGCGACGCAGAATCCGATCGAGCAGGAAGGCACCTATCCGCTGCCCGAAGCGCAGCTGGACCGTTTCCTGATGCAGATCGATGTCAATTACCCTGACCGTGACGCCGAGCGCAAAATGCTGCTGGGCACGACAGGAGCGGATGAGGTGAAGGCGAAGAATGCACTGAACGCAGACGATTTGCTCACTGCGCAGCGCCTTGTGCGGCGCTTGCCCGTTGGCGACAAGGTGGTGGAGGCGATCCTCGACATCGTCCGCTCAGCCCGCCCCGGCGAGAAGGGTATCGGCGAAAAGCTCTCATGGGGCCCTGGCCCCCGCGCTTCACAATCGCTGATGCTGGCGACGCGCGCCCGCGCGTTGATCGACGGCCGCCTGGCGCCGTCGGTTGATGATGTGGCTGCGCTGGCCGAACCCATCCTCAAGCACCGCATGGCGCTGACATTTGCGGCGCGCGCCGATGGCGAAACGATCAATGGCGTCATCGCCAAGCTCGTCGAGCGGTTGGGATAAAGACAGGTGTTCGCCGCACGCACCACGGAACTGCCGCAGCGGCTGGGTGATTCTGCCTCCCACCGTATGGCTGAAGGCCTTGCTGCTGCCCTGCCGAGGCTTTCCGCCGATGCGCGCCGGGCTTCGGCCAGTGTCGCGGCGGGTGTGCATGGCAGGCGTCGGGCAGGACAGGGCGAAACCTTCTGGCAGTTTCGTCCTTTCGTGAACGGCGAGGCCGCATCGCGGGTGGACTGGCGGCGCTCTGCGCGTGACGACAAGCTTTATGTGCGCGAACGGGAATGGGAAGCGGCGCAATCCGTGTGGCTGTTCATGGATCGCTCGGCGTCAATGGATTACCGTTCGTCACTGGCGCCCATCGCCAAGAACGAGCGCGCCATCGTGCTGGGACTTGCCGCTGCGGACATGCTGGTGCGCGGCGGCGAACGCGTCGGGCTGATGGGCGCATCACCGGCCATTGCCTCGCGCCGCATCATCGAGCGGCTGGGTGAGGCTCTGGTGGTCAGCCGCAGCTTTGGCAAGGAATTGCCCGACGCCCCGCTGGCCCCGCGCAGCGAAGCCGTGATCATCAGCGATTTCATCGCGCCGCTGCCTGAGCTGGATGCGAAGCTCAAGGCGATCGCGGCACGGGGCGCGCGGGGGCATCTCGTCATCGTCAGCGATCCGGCAGAGGAGGTGTTTCCCTTCTCGGGTCAGACCGAATTCATCGATCCCGAGGATGGCTTCCGGCTGCGCATTGGCGAAGCGGGCGAGATGGCCGCGACCTACAAGGACCGGATCTCTTCCCATCGCGAAGGTTTGCGCCGCATCGCTGGTCGTCTGGGCTGGAGCGTCACCGCCCATTGCACAGACAAGCCCGCGAGCGAGACATTGCTGCGCTTCGCCATGGTGCTCTCGAGCGGCGGTGCCGACGCCGCGGGAGGGCGATGAGCATGCTGGGCCTGCCGCTCGCTTTCACCATTCCCGCCGTTCTGGCCGCGCTTGCAGCACTTCCGGTTCTGTACTGGCTGCTGCGCCTGACGCCGCCGCCGCCCAACCGGGCTGTGCTGCCAACACTCGCCATCGTGCGCGACATGGAGCGCAAGCAGGAGACTCCGGCGCATACGCCGTGGTGGCTGCTGCTGCTGCGGCTGCTGATTGCAGGCCTGATCATTCTCGCCATGGCAGGTCCCTTGTGGAACCCGGATGTTGATGTCAGCCGCGGGCGCGGTCCGTTACTGGTGGTGATGGACAACAGCTGGTCCGCAGCGCCGGACTGGCAGGTCAGGGCGGACCGGGCTCAGGCCCTGATCGAGACGGCGGGCAGCGCCGGACGCCCCGTTGCCTTGCGCGCGACGTCGGAAGAACCCGTTGAAGTGGTGCCCGGCGCTGCGACACGCGCGCTGGATCAATTGCGATCTCTCGCGCCTGTGCCCCATTCCATCGACCGCAAGCGGCATGAAACAGCGTTGCAGGCTTTCCTCGAGCGCAATGCGGATGGAACCATTATCTGGCTCAGCGACAGGCTATCGGTCATGGCGGACCGCGATGCGCTGTCGGCTCTGGCGGCGAAAGCGGGTGATCGCCTGACGGTGCTCGCTCCGGATCAGCCGAATGCGCTGGCGCTCGCTGCTCCCAGCAACACGCCTGAGGCCATGACCATCAAGGTGCTGCGCGCCGCCGATGGCGCAACCCCGGCAGGCATCTTGCGGGCGACGGATTCGCGCGGGCGTTCGGTGGCGGAAGCGCGGTTTCTCTTTCCTGCGGGCAGCCGCGAGGTGGTAGCCCGCTTTGAAGCGCCGCTTGAAATCCGCAACGATATTGCCCGCATCGATATGGTTGAGCAGGCTTCGTCGGGCGCGGTGCATCTGCTGGATGGCCGCAACAAGCGCCGCCGTGTGGGCGTCATCAGCGGCGAAAGCTCGGATACGGCACAGCCCTTGCTGTCGCCGTCGTATTTCGTGACCCGTGCGCTTGGACCGTTCGCCGATGTGCGGGAGACGCCGCGTGGCACGCCTGATCCCTATGGCCGCCTCATCGAGGACGGCGCGGGCGTGCTGGTGCTGACCGACGTCGGCACGATGTCCGGAGCGACGCTGGCCCGTGTGACCGCGTTTGTCGAGAATGGCGGCGTTCTCATCCGCTTCGCCAGCCGCCGCGTGGCGGCCCCTGCCGATGCGCTGATGCCGGTGCGCCTGCGCCGCAACGAGCGCGTCATGGGCGGCGCCCTGTCCTGGGATACGCCGAAGAAGCTTGCTTCCTTTTCAGCCAACAGCCCCTTTGACGGAATGCGTATACCCAGTGATGTGACGGTGTCGCAGCAGATTCTGGCGGAACCTGACGCAGCGCTTTCGGAAAAGACCTGGGCCGCGCTGGAAGATGGCACACCGCTCATCACGGGCGAGAAGCGCGGCAAGGGCGTCGTTGCCCTGTTCCATGTGACGGCGGACAGCGGCTGGTCGTCGCTGCCCCTGTCGCTGGCTTTTGTTGAGACATTGCGGCGGCTGACGGGCCTCTCTGCCGTAAGCGGTGATGCGCAGGATGTGGGCTCCGCACCCGAGACATCGCGCCGCGATGAGGCTTTGTTGGCCCCCTTGCGCAATCTGGATGGTTTTGGCGTTTTCCGCGCTCCTTCCGCGACGGCTGAGCCGGTCCGCCGCAATTTTCAGGATGCGGCAACCGCAAAGCATCCGCCGGGCTTCTATGGCACGCAGGAATCGCCCGTGGCGGTCAATGCATTGACCGCCAATGCCGAACTTCAACCTCTCGAACTCTCTGGTGTGACTGTGCGGCCTCTCCTGGCCCGGCAGGCGCTGGATCTGCGCCCGCACCTGATCACGCTGGCGCTTCTGCTGTTTCTGGCCGATGCGCTGGCCTCGCTGTGGCTTTCAGGTGCGCTGCAGCGGCTGAGAACACGCACTGCCGCGGCCGCCATTCTCGTCGCGGCAGGCACACTGATGC
>CAXTUM010000293.1:0-4494 GCA_964247205.1 uncultured Beijerinckiaceae bacterium | reverse complement strand
TCGATATCGGTGACGCGTCCAAGTGACTCGCGATAACGCTCGCCCAGATCTCCGCTGAACAAAACGCCGATATGTTTCGACAGCGTTTCGGCCAGTTCAATGCCATGGGTCGCAAGCGTCTCCCTGTAGACCTCCGAGCCGGACAGGGTCTTGTTGTAGGCGGTATACCGTTGCAAAACGACAGCCTGCAAACCAGTGGCAAACTGCGCTGTGACGGCGAATGTTGCCGGCCCGACACCAAAAAGTCCCTGGCGGATTCTGATATCGGCTTCTGAAATTCCGGTGTGTGTCATGATGTCAAATGCAGGCTCTCATGGCCCAAATCTCTCAAACTCTTGATTAAAGAATCGTTGCTGACTGCTCTTGCAAGGCATCAAAAGTGGGAACATTTTCATTTTTCGTGACGGCAGTGCCTGCATAGGAATAAAATTAGCGTACTGGAAGTGGAGAAGATATATCCCGTACAAAAGACTATGTGCTCGCTCCAGAGGAAGTTTCGCAAGCACTGCGGCCAACTGGGCTGACGTTATGTCATTTGAGATTGCCGCATGCGTTGACGCGGCAGGGCGGCGCGAAGAATGGCTTGTGACGCGGCGCCTTTATCGCAGGTCTTTGGCCTCTGGTATCTGTTATCGGGGTGCCTTATGAATTGTTCATGTCCATCTACACGACCGGTCTCGACCGCAATCCGGCCAATTTCCAACAGCTGACACCGCTGTCCTTCCTGCAGCGCGCGGCCCGGGTCTGGCCCGGCCATACCGCTATCATCCACGGCAACATGCGGGTGAATTACCGCGATTTCTACGCCCGCTCCCGCCGTCTCGCCTCGGCGCTGCACGTCAGGGGCATCGGCAAGGGTGATACGGTCGCTGTTATTCTCGCCAATACGCCGCCGATGCTGGAGGCGCATTATGGCGTGCCAATGCTGGGCGCGGTGCTCAACACCATCAACACACGGCTGGATGCTGCGACCATCGCCTTCCAGATCGATCATGGCGAAGCGAAGCTGTTGATCGTGGACCGGGAATTCGCGCCCGTCGCGCAGGCAGCATTGCAGCTGTCAGCCCGGCAGCCCGCTCTGATCGAATATGATGATCCCGAGTTCCCGCATGCGCCGTTCAGCCCCGATGGCGCACAGCCGATTACGGACTACGAGGCGCTGCTGGCCGGAGGCGATCCTGATTTCGCATGGACGTGGCCCGCTGACGAATGGGATGCGCTGTCGCTGAACTATACGTCAGGTACGACAGGCAATCCCAAGGGCGTTGTCTATTCGCATCGCGGGGCTTACCTGATGTGCTTCGCCAACACGCTCGCCGCCGCCATCCAGCCGCATCCGGTCTATCTGTGGACGCTGCCGATGTTCCATTGCAACGGCTGGTGCTTCCCGTGGACGCTGTCGGCCATCGGCGGCACGCATGTCTGCCTGCGCTGGGTGCGGGCGAAAGCCATGTTCGACGCCATCGCCGATCATCGGGTGACACATTTGTGCGGTGCGCCCATCGTGATGAGCGCATTGCTCGCTGCAAAACCCGGCGAAATTCGTCCCCTGCCGGGGCGCGTGAGCTTCATCACCGCAGCAGCGCCGCCGCCGGAGGCTGTTCTCGCAGGGATGAAGGAGGCGGGTTTCGACATCACCCATGTCTATGGCCTGACCGAGGTCTATGGCCCCGCCGTCGTCAACACCTGGAAGGCCGAATGGGATGATCTGCCATTGGATGAGCAGGCCCGGCTGAAAGCGCGGCAGGGCGTGAACTATCCGGGTGAGGAGGATCTCGCGGTCATGGACCCCGCCACGATGCAGCCCGTGCCTGCGGATGGCGAAACCATGGGCGAGGTGATGTTCCGGGGCAATATCGGCATGAAGGGCTATCTCAAGAACCAGACGGCGACGGACGAGGCTTTCGCGGGCGGCTGGTTCCATTCCGGTGATCTGGGCGTGATGCATCCCGATGGCTATATCCAGCTCAAGGACCGCTCGAAGGACATCATCATCTCGGGCGGCGAGAACATCTCGTCCATCGAGGTGGAGGATGTGCTGTTCAAGCATCCTGCCGTGTCGCTTGTTGCGGTGGTGGCGCGGCCGGATGCGCGGTGGGGCGAGCACCCCTGCGCCTTTATTGAGACCAAGCCTGGCATGAGCGCGACCGAGGCGGAGATCATCGCGTTCTGCCGCAAGCATCTGGCGAGCTACAAGCTGCCCCGCACCATCATCTTTGCCGACCTGCCCAAGACCTCGACAGGCAAGATCCAGAAATTTGTCCTTCGCGCGCGCGCTGCGGAGCTTTGAAGCCTTTTCGCGTTTTCAATTGGTTAAATAAACATCATCCAGCGGTTTGCGAACTGTAATCCAGGCCATCCCATGATCCTCCTTGCCGGCGCCATGGTGGTCCGGGTCAACAGATGGCTTGAGGAGGGCCAACGCTATGTCGAGACTTTCTGGTTTCATCAATGCTGCCGTCGCCGCACTCGTGATCACGGTGGCTCCGATGCCTGCCGCCCAGGCCGCGCCAATGCTGGCCGGATCAGGCAATATGATCCTGGATACGGTTCCAGCCGTCACTGACGAAGTGCGCTGGGGCCGTGGCGGCGGATGGCGTGGTGGCGGGCGCGGTTACCGTCGGGGCTTCTACCGGCCAGCGCGGTTCTATCGTCCACACCGCTTTTATCGCCCCTATTACGCCCGTCCTGCGTATTTTGGGGCGGCGTGTTTCATCCGTCCTGGCGGCTGGGTCTGGACCCCGTATGGCCAGCAATGGCGTCCGGCGCGGCGCATCTGCCGCTGACCATCAGCGTCCTGGTTGAGATGCGGGCCGCATGGAAATTGCGGCCCGTCCCTTGTGAATGGCGTCGGCTTCGGGCGTGAAACTGCCATTCGGGCCATGCAGCACCAGAGGCGGCAAGAGGGTGAGCGGTCCGCGGGAGTCTGCTGTCGCCTGCACCAGAATGCGCGTCGCGGGTTGATCTGCCTGCGGCTGCACCGGTTTTATGCAGATTCCACCGGCGCGTTTCGGCAGGGCCGCGAGTACATCGGACAGACGGTCTGCCCTGTGGATCAGGGTCACTGTCCCGCCGTCGCGCAACAGCCGCACCGCAACCTTGAGCCAATCCGCCAGATCGCCGCCCAGCATGCCATGCGCCGTCTGTTTGAGCGCATTGGGACTTGGCCGCCCCCTCAACGCCTGATCGAACGGCGGATTGGTGGCCACGGCATCGAAAGTCTGGTCTGCGAGCGCCGGATCGCGCAGGAACGCCTTGCGATCAAAGATGTCGGCTTCAATGAGCGAAACGCTGCTCGAATGACTGCCATTCCCGATATTATGCCGGGCGCATTCCGCAAACACTGGATCGCGTTCGACCAGCACCGTTTCCGCCGCACCCCGCATCGCGAGCGCCAGCCCGACCGCACCCACGCCGCTGCCAAGATCACAGACCCGGCCCTCTGCAGGGCAAGCCGCCGCCAGCAAGAGCGCATCCGTCCCGATGCGATGCCCTTTCTGCGGCTGGCGCAGCAGCAGGCGGCCATCCAGAAACCAGTCATCGGAAAAGGGCTCGGTCACGAAATGGTCAATCCTTCTTCTATCTCAAAGGCTTGCCATGCGTGCTGTGTTGCGGCAACAGGGCGCGTTGAAACATTCCGAGCCCAGTGCCACTGTCTTGGGCAGAAGCAAACAAGAACGAGGCAGCATTGGGCGTTGTCATAGCGTTTGAGGAGAAGGCGGCCGCCGCCAGCGTCGATCCTCTCGTCCAGCTCACGAAATCCGACATGGTGCGGGTGAATGCGACGATTCTGGCGCGGACAGGGTCTGACGTAACCATGATTCCGGAGGTCGCCAACCACCTGATATCCTCAGGTGGCAAAAGATTGCGGCCTATGCTGACGCTCGCCGCTGCGAAGCTGTGCGGTTATCAGGGCGAGGGCCATCTCAAGCTCGCGGCTTCGGTCGAGTTCATGCACACCGCCACATTGCTGCATGATGATGTGGTCGATGACAGCGACATGCGCCGGGGCAAGCCTGCGGCGCGCACGGTCTGGGGCAACGAGGCCAGCGTGCTCGTCGGCGATTTCCTGCTGGGGCAGGCGTTCAAGATGATGGTGGAAGTGGGCTCTTTGCCCTGTCTCGATGTGCTTTCAACCGCTGCCGCCGTGATTGCGGAGGGCGAGGTGATGCAGCTTGCCGCCGCCAAAAACCTGATCACATCAGAAGACGAATATCTCGCCGTTGTGCGCGCCAAGACAGCGGCGCTGTTCGCGGCGGCCTGCGAAGTCGGCCCGCTGGTGGCTGGCGGCGGCAAGGAGGCCATCACGGCCTGCCGCAGTTATGGCGCCAACCTTGGTGTCGCTTTCCAGCTCATGGATGATGTTCTGGACTACGGCGGCACTACCGCCAAGCTCGGCAAGAACGTCGGCGATGATTTCCGCGAGGGCAAGATCACGTTATTAAGCTAGGATTTACACAATATTGGCTGAGTAATCCCACTGAATAAGAGATG
>CAXTUM010000292.1:0-4495 GCA_964247205.1 uncultured Beijerinckiaceae bacterium | reverse complement strand
GGATCGATGATGCGTGTTGTGCCCGATTCCTGCTGCAGCAGAAGCTGTGTGTTGCGGGCGATGCGGGCAGAGAAGTCCGTGGGCAGCGCCAGCGCCTCGTCCAGCGAATTGGTGTGCAGCGACTGCGTGCCGCCCTGCGTCGCCGCCATAGCTTCCACGATGGTGCGCACCGCGTTGTTCATCACGTCCTGTGCCGTCAAGGACCAGCCCGATGTCTGGCAATGCGTGCGCAGCGGCAGCGATTTCTCGCTCTTTGGGTTGAAATCCTTGACCAGCCGCGCCCACAGCAGCCGCGCGGCCCTCAGCTTCGCCACCTCCATGAAGAAGTTCATGCCGATGGCCCAGAAGAACGACAGGCGCGGCGCGAAGACATCCACATCCAGCCCCGCCGCCAGCCCGGCCCGCAGATACTCCACGCCGTCCGCCAGCGTGTAGGCGAGTTCAAGGTCCTGCGTCGCACCGGCCTCCTGCATGTGATAGCCGGAGATGGAGATGGAGTTGAATTTCGGCATCTCCTTCGCGGTGTAGGCGAAGATGTCCGCGATGATCCGCATCGAGCCCGCAGGCGGATAGATGTAGGTGTTGCGGACCATGAACTCCTTGAGAATGTCGTTCTGGATGGTGCCCGACAGCTTCGCCGCAGGCACGCCCTGCTCCTCCGCCGCCACGATGAAGAGCGCCAGGATCGGCAGCACCGCGCCGTTCATGGTCATCGACACTGACATCTGATCGAGCGGAATTTTGTCGAAGAGCGTGCGCATATCGAGGATGGAATCGATGGCCACACCCGCCATGCCGACATCGCCCGCTACCCTAGTATGATCGGAATCATAGCCCCGGTGCGTCGCCAGATCGAAAGCGACGGACAGACCCTTCTGCCCCGCCGCGAGATTGCGCCGGTAAAAGGCGTTCGAATCCTCGGCGGTGGAGAACCCGGCGTATTGCCGGATCGTCCAGGGCTGGTTGACGTACATTGTGGGGTAGGGGCCACGCACATAAGGCGCGATGCCGGGGTAGGAGTCGACATGGGCGAGGTTGGCGATATCGGCGGAGGCATAGGCGGGTTTCACCGCGATGCCCTCGGGAGTGTGCCAAACTGTTTCGCCCCCCTTTCGGGGGAGGTGAAAGGTGGGCGTGGTCCACCCGATGTCGGCGAAATTGGGGATGTTGGTCATGACATCGCTGCCTTTGTCATCCGCACGCGCCGCTCCAGTTCATCATAGAGATCAAGCAATTCGCAATTCACCAGAAAGACGTTGGCTCCCCTGTCGTACTTCAAAAGCCAACTGGAGATTTTTTTCGACGAAGCAAGCCAGGCGGCAATGGGAGCGCTCCAGACAATATCTCCACCACCGGAGAAAAATGTCCAGAACCGATAGGCCCATGGATGCCGGATGGGTCCGCGCCATGTCAAAATGGGATCGCTCAATTTTTGCTTTAATCCCAGAATTTCACGCAGTTCTTCGATCTTCTGAAAATGAGCGGTCAAGGACGCATCATCAACCTCGCGAAGATCAAACCGGAAATTGAGATGCAGCTTCACCCCCGCTTCTCCAGCTTGACCACAAGCTTCGCGCCTACCGCCTCGGCATAGCGCTTCAGCGTCCGTAGTGAGGGCAGGCGCTCGGTTTCCAGCCGCGCCACAGCGGATTGCGTGGTGCCCATGCGTTTCGCGATTTCGGCCTGCGTCAGGCCGGACCGGGCGCGGGCGGAGGACACCTCCAGCATCAGCAGGAACTCGATGGGAGTGTTCTCATAGGCCTCGCGGAAAGCGGGGTACTTCATCCATTTATCGGTTAGCTCCTTGACGGGTCGCGGGCGATACTCGCCAATCTCATCCGCGCCAAATTCAGTTCGGACCTTGGTGTTTTTTGCTGCTTCTTCACGAACGCGCGCAGAAGCATCACCCGCCGTCCGGTCAGAGTCACGTAGATCAAGCGGGAAATCCCGTCGCGTCCGGTGATCCTCAATTCCCATAGCTTGTCCTCCAGATGCTTGACTGATTTCGCGGGCAAGCCTTGCAATCCAGCAGCCCTGATGATGTCGAACAGCCGTGCAAGCTGCCGTCGCATATCCTCGGGCAGTGCATCGATCTCGGTATCCACCACAGGACCAAATGTCTCAACCGTCCACTCATAGCAAAATTGCTATCTTTCTTCAAGCGCCGCCGTCAGCGCTTCCACCACATCGCAGCCCGCGAAGATGAAACGGCTGACACCTGCTGCAGCCAGCGCCGTTTCCATCTCGCCCGGTTTTCCGGCGAGCCAGACGGACCAGCCTTCGGCGGCAAGTTTTCGCGCGGCTTCCGCCGCGCTTTCCGCATAAGCCGCGTCCGATCCCACGAGGCAGGTGAGCCTGCCTTCATCCGCTTCGCTGCGCTCAGCACCTTCTCCCGCAGGCGGGAGAAGGGAGGGGTGCGCGTCTTTCCTTCTCCCGCCTGCGGGAGAAGGTGGCGCGCCAGCGCCGGATGAGGGCAGCACGCTCACCTCCATTCCGCCCGCTTCAAAGAAGTTCCGCACAAACGCCAGTCTTGCAGCGTGATCCGCGAGCGGACCCAGCGTCACGAGCCTCACCTTCGGCCGCGCGCCCGTTCGGGCAAGCATCGCATCCGCCCGGTCGCGCAAGGCCTCGAAAGGCTCCGCGATCCGCCGCGACACCAGCGGCGCGATGCCGCAATGCTGCGGCGGCACATGCGCCAGCGGCGCGACATCCAGCACCAGCGGCACCGTCTCGCCCAGATTGGCAAACTCGCTTGTGCCGGTGAGCGGCTCGCGGCGCGTTGCCACCGCCCGGTCGCGCGCTTTCGCCGTCTCCGCGATCCGCGCCTGCATGCTCCCGGCTGTCAGGCTTGCTACAATCCCGCCCTCGCCCTCGATCTGCCGGAAAAAAGCCCAGGCTTTCGCAGCCAGCTCGTCCGTCAGCGCCTCGTATCCGCCCGCACCCGCTGCCGGATCAATGACACGCCAAAGATGCGCTTCTTCCATCAGCACGATCGACGTGTTGCGGGCGAGCCGCCGCGCCTGCGCCTCCGGCAGGCCTAGCGCCTGCGTGAACGGCAGCACCGTCACGGTATCCGCGCCGCCCACACCTGCCGCGAACGCCGCTATGGTGGCGCGCAGGATGTTCACATGCGGATCGCGCTTCGTCAGCATCCGCCACGAGGTTTCAGCGTTAATGGTGGCGAACTCCGGCGTCACGCCGCAGGCCTCCGCGACCTTTGCCCATAGCTTGCGCAGCGCGCGCAGCTTCGCCACGCCCATGAACTGGTCGCCGTCTACCGGGACGATGAACGAGATGGCCCGGAAGGCATCGACAAGCGCCATGCCGTCAGCTTCCAACGCCCGCAGGTACAGTACACCCTGCGCCAGCGCCGCGGCGAGTTCCTGCCCCTCGCTGGCACCCGCCTCGTGATAAGGCCTGAGATCGACCGTCAGGAACGGCCCCCGGAACCCGCGCGCTTTCAGCGCCAGAACCGTCTTGGACGTTTGTGCAAGGTCTGGCATCGGGCTCATGCCGAAATCGATGCTGAGCTGCGCCGGGCTCAGCTTCCGCTTTTCAACAAGCGCTGCCATTTTGAGCGCATGGGTGTGACCATCAGGCGCGGAATCGAGCCTCAGCCTGATCAGATCAAGATGAACACCGGCCAGCGCCGCATCCAGATAATCCAATGTTGAAGAGGTCAGTCCAAAGCCCCGCGCGCTGCGACCGCCAGCAAACACCAGATCAAGCGCATCGGCCCCGCCCTCGAGATCCTCGCGGGCCTGCGCTGCGGCCGCTTCGGCATCGGGGTGATCGATACGCGCCGCAACATGCCATGGCTTCCCGGCATTTGCGCCTGCCACCAGCGCGGCATCGGCGCGGCGGGCATAGAGCGGCTGGATCGCGATGCCTTCGTGCGTGCGCGCCACCAGCTTTTTCTGGAAATCCGCACCCTTCAGCACGGTTTCGACCCGCTTCAGCCAATCCGCTTCGGTGGGGGGGGGGAACGGGTTGGTGAAAGAGGCGCTGGGGTGGCTCATGGGCGCAGTCATAGTCCCGCCAAAGCAATTTTCCAATCAACCGATAGTTTGAGATTGACTTGGCTTCGCTTCCAGCGGCAAGCGAACGCGTCTTTCTCAAGGAGCCTCCCATGTCCATCGCATCGCTCGCCGCCACCATCGAAAAGGCCTGGGATAACCGCTCCGAAATCAGCAGCGCGACGAAGGGCGAGGTGCGCGAAGCCGTGAATGAGGCGCTGAACGGTCTCGACAATGGCTCAATGCGCGTGGCCGAGAAGCTTCCGGGCAAGACAGGCAAGGACAGCTGGGCTGTGCATCAATGGCTGAAGAAGGCGGTGCTGCTGTCGTTCCGTCTCAACGACAACAGCGTCATGCCGTTTGCGGTGGATGGCGGTGAGCCCAGCCAGAACGCGGTCTATGGCTACGACAAGGTGCCGTTGAAGATGCATGGCTGGTCCGGACAGAAGTTTCAGTCCGCAGGCTTCCGCATGGTGCCC
>CAXTUM010000291.1:0-4515 GCA_964247205.1 uncultured Beijerinckiaceae bacterium | reverse complement strand
GACGTGCCCGTCACGGTCGCATCGCGGCCATCAAATGTCGCGGACGCCCAGGGGGCCTTTGCCTTCAGCGCTTCGTTGATCGAGCGCGTGGTGAGATCGGTCTGGATCGAATCATGGCGGAGGAAGCCCGCAGCGATCCACAGTACTGCGAGCGGCAAAAGCCCCCACAACCATCGTCTTGGCTGACACATCAGTTTAGCCCTTCATCCGCGCGACCCGGCAGGGCTTCCGCGCAAGTTTCACTCAGGAACGTTCCCGCACATCGCGTTCTTCCTCCCCCGAGGACGATTTGTGCGAACCTTGCAAGGCGACGGTGAACGTTAAACGGAGGTTAATCACAAATCCGTGTGGCAAGCCAAGGGTAAAAACTGCAAAACCGCAAGGCAGGACGGGAAAAATCACATTTCCGTCGAAAGTGTTAACGGCATGGCGTTCAGATCGCCCCGCCACCGGATGACACCATCTTTGCATCGCTGCCAATCAGTCGTTGACGCGTGTCACGCTGGAGACGATCGACTTGGCCTTGAGTTCGCCGATCACGGCACTGAGATGCTTCAGATCCCAGACCTCCAGATCAATCAGGATTTCGCGGAAATCAGGTGATTTCGATGTCATCACGATGTTGTCGATGTTGCCGTCGCTGTCACCGATCACCTTGGCGATATCAGCCAGTGCTCCGGGCTCGTTGATCACGGACAGGCTGAGTTGCGCCGGAAAGCGGCTCTTGCGCGCCTCGTCGATGTCCCAGCGCATGTCCAGCCAGCGCTCGGGCTGATCATCATAGGCCGACAGCGCGGCGGACTGGATGGGATAGACCGTGATGCCTTCGCCCGGGGTCAGGATACCGACGATCCTGTCGCCCGGCACTGCGCCGCCACGGGGGGCGAATGTCACGGGCAGATCGCCCTGCAGGCCGCGGATGGGGATCGATTCGCCCTCGTCCTGTTTGCCCGGCACCTTGAACTTGAGGTTCTCACCCTTCTTGAGTCCGAACCAGCCGCCCTTGCCGTCGCTTTCCGGCCCCGCCTGCTGCTCCTCCTTGAAATCGGGATAGAGCGCCTTGACGACATCGCTCGACACCATCTCGCCGCGCCCGACGGCGGCCAGGACATCATCGACACTCACGCGCGCAAGGCGGGGCAGGGCGGCTTTCAGCTTGGCTTCCGTGAATGCCTTTTCAGCGCGGGTGAAAGCCCGTTCCAGGATCTGGCGGCCAAGACCGGTGTACTGCGCCTTGACCGCTGCGCGTGTGGCGCGGCGGATATCGGCGCGGGCCTTGCCTGGGACAACGGCCGTTTCCCAGGCGGCGGGCGGCGTCTGGCCTGTCGCGCGGATGATCTCGACCTCGTCACCGTTCTGCAACTCCGACAGCAGCGGCGAATTGCGCCCGTTGATGCGGCAGCCCACGGCCTCGTTGCCGATGGCGGAGTGGAGCGCGTAGGCGAAATCGATGGGGTTGGCGCCGCGCGGCAGCGCGATCAGCGTTCCTTTCGGTGTGAAGCAGAAAACCTGATCGTGGAAAAGCTCCAGCTTTGTGTGCTCCAGAAACTCTTCCGGGCTGTCGCCTTCAGACAGCGATTCAATGGTCTTGCGCAGCCATTGATAGGCATTCGATTCTGCCACGCCGCCTTCCGGGCTGAATTCCATCCCGTCCTTGTAGACGGCATGGGCCGCAATGCCGAACTCATCGATCTGGTGCATCTCCCAGGTGCGGATCTGCAGTTCGACGCGCTGTTTGCCCGGGCCGATCACCGTGGTGTGCAGCGAGCGGTAATCATTCTGCTTGGGCGTCGAGATGTAATCCTTGAAGCGACCCGGAACCATGGGCCAGACCACATGCACCGCGCCGACCACGCGGTAACAATCGGGGATCGTGTTCACCAGCACACGGAAGCCGAAGATATCGGACAATTGCTCGAAGCCGATGGATTTGCGCTCCATCTTCTTCCACACGGAATAGGCCGTTTTCTGGCGGCCCTTGATCTCGGCCTTGAGGCCTTGCGCCAGCAGTTTGGCCGTCAGTTCCTGCTCGATCTTCTCGATCAGCCCCTTGTTCTTGTCCGCCATTTCCAGCAGCTTCGCCTTCACCATGGCATGGGCGTCGGGCGTCAGATGGCGGAAAGAGAGATCCTCCAGCTCGTCGCGCACCTCCTGCATGCCCATTCGGCCTGCGAGCGGCGCATAGATATCAAGTGTTTCCTCCGCGATGCGGGCGCGTTTGGCGGGCGGCACGTAGTGCAGCGTGCGCATGTTGTGCAGCCGGTCCGCCAGCTTCACCAGCAGCACGCGCACATCGGATGAAATCGCGATCAGGAGCTTGCGAAGGTTCTCGGCCTGCGCCGCCTTCTTGGAGACCAGATCGAGTTTCTTGATCTTGGTCAGGCCATCGACAAGCTGGCCGATTTCGTGGCCGAAAATCTTGTCGATTTCCTCGCGCGTCGCCTCAGTATCCTCGATCGTGTCGTGCAGCACGGCGGCCACAATGGTGGCATCGTCCAGCTTCAGGTCGGTGAGGATGGCGGCGACTTCCAGCGGATGCGCAAAGTATGGATCACCCGAGGCGCGCTTCTGGTTGCCATGCGCCTTCATGGCATAGACATAGGCGCGGTTCAGCAGCGCCTCATCCGTTGCCGGATTGTAGCGCTTCACCCGCTCCACGAGATCATATTGCCGCATCATCGGGAGGCTGTTCTCCCGCACTTCGTATCTTGCATGGTTGCAGGATAGGCGGGGGAGGTTGAGCGGAGCAAGCGGTCAATCGCTGGTGCTGATGTTATGATGCTTGAAATCAGCCGTGAACTGACCAAGATTGCAGGCAAAAGTGATCTCGGGAGGATCCATGACAACGCTGACCATCAATGGACAGACGCGCACGGTCGCTGCCGCGCCTGAAACGCCGCTGCTGTGGGTGCTGCGGGAGCATTTGGATCTCACCGGCACGAAATATGGGTGCGGCATCGCGGCCTGCGGGGCCTGCACCGTGCATGTCGATGGCCAGCCTGTGCGCTCGTGCTCCCTGCCGCTGTCGGCTGCTGCGGGAAAGACCGTCATAACGATCGAAGGTTTGCCAGGCGGCGAAAACCATCCGCTCGTGAAAGCGTGGGTTGCCGAGCAGACACCGCAATGCGGCTACTGCCAGTCCGGCCAGATCATGCAGGCCGCAGCTTTGCTCGCGGCAAACTCGAAACCCTCCCGCCAGCAGATCGTGGCGCATATGGACGGCAACATCTGCCGCTGCGGCTCTTACGGCCAGATCATTTCCGCTGTCGAGCGTGCGAGCAACGGAGCCTGAGATGAGCAACGCCATGTCATCCTCCCCTAAGCCTTCGCGCCGCGCCGTTCTGGCCGGTGGAGCAGGCCTTAGCCTTGCTTTCACTTTCGGCGGCGAAAAAGGGCAGGCCCAGACGGCATCTCCGATGTCGGTCAGCCCAACTGTGGCCAGGCTCAACGCCTATGTGACCATTCTGCCCGATGGCGCCATCACGATCATGGCCCCGGCCCCGGAAATGGGGCAGGCCACCAACACGACGCTCCCGCTCATTCTCGCGGAGGAACTGGACGCCGACTGGAGCAAGGTCAGGATCGCGACTGCACCGATCAGCGACGCCTTCAATCATCCGGTATTCCGCGCGCAGTTCGTGGTGGCGAGCCTGACGACGCGCGCCTACTGGATGCCGATCCGCACGGCGGGCGCACAGGCCCGGCGCGTGCTCCTGGATGCCGTCGCCGCGCGATGGAATGTGCCTGTGACGGAATTGACGACCGAGCCCTCCATGGTGGTGCACGCAGCCTCGAACCGCCGCATCGGCTATGGCGAGATCGCGGCTTTCGCGGCGACGCCTGCGACCATGCCGGAAATCAAGCCGACGGACCTGAAGCCGGCCGCGAATTTCCGCCTGATCGGCAAGGATGTGCCGCGCTGGGATGTTCCGGCCAAATCCAGTGGGCGGGCGGTCTATGCCATCGATGTCAAGGTTCCCGGCATGGTCTACGGCGTGATGGCGCGGTCCCCCGTGATGGGTGCGAGCGTCAAATCCCATAACGGCGATGATCTGAAGAAAATGCCAGGCGTCACGCATGTCATTCCCATGGCAGCTGGCATTGCCATCGTGGCGGAGCGTATGGAGACGGCGCTCGCGGCCCGTGCGGCGCTGAAAGCCGAGTGGAATGCGGCCCCCGGATCAGCCTATGATTCCGGCAAGGGATTGCAGGCCTATTTCTCTGCAGTGCGTGATCCGGCGTCGAAGGCTGTCACCGGACGCAAGACGGGCGAAGCAGAGGATGCGCTTAAAGCTGCTGCGAAAGTCATTTCCGGCGAGTTCAGCACGGATTACGTCACCCACGCCCAGATGGAGCCGCTGAATGCGGTCGCATCGGTCACGGCCGATGGCGTCGAGATCTGGGTCGGCACGCAGTGGCCCACGCGGGTTCGCGACGATGCCGCGAAGATCGCGGGCGTCGCGCCGGACAAGGTGAAGGTGAACATGATGCCAATGGGGGGCGGCTTTGGCCGTC
>CAXTUM010000290.1:0-4527 GCA_964247205.1 uncultured Beijerinckiaceae bacterium | reverse complement strand
TTCCTTCCTGATGGTGCATGGCGATTGCCTCTCCATCGGCTGCTACGCCATGACCGATGCCGGTATCGAGGAGATTTACGGGCTTGTGGACGCGGCGCTGAAGGCGGGACAGCAAGCCGTGTCCGTGCATGTCTTCCCGTTTCGTATGACGGAAGCCAACATGGCGCGGCACAAAGGCCACCGCTGGGCAGAGTATTGGACCAATCTCAAGGAAGGCTGGGATCTGTTCGAGTACAGGCGCGAACCGCCGATGGCCGTTGTTTGCGGGCGGCGCTACGGGTTTGGTGCGATGGGCGGGGAATGCCGGGCGATTGCGGGAATGTGAGGATAGAAATTGACCCCCCGCCCCTGTGCGCTACACTGCACTACACATTCTTTCTCGAAGCCCGTCAGGAGATCAAATCATGTCTTCGGTGCCATTTTCGCTTCGTCTGGAAGAAAAAGTCCGGAGCCAGCTTGAGCATGAGGCCAAAATCCTTGACCGCTCCGCTTCCTACGTTGCGACCAAGGCCATTGAATCCTTCTTAGCGGCGCGCGCCGACAGGCGGCGGATGCTGGAGGAGGCCGCCGCTGAGGCCGCCAAGGGTGTGTTCATCTCGGAAGAAGCGATGGACGCCTGGGTTGAATCCTGGGGAACAGAGAACGAATTGCCGCCGCCGGAGCCTGACATTTTTCTCGGCGCCAAGAAGCAATGAAAGTTGTCTTCCTCGAGAGCGCCCGTCATGATCTCGACTGGTTCAAGCGCTACTACAGTCAAGTCTTTCCCGACGGCGCGCGACAAGCGGCGGCACATTACAAGGCGGCCAAGACGCTGCTGGCGCATCACCCGGAGATCGGCCGGCAAAGCGATACCGATGGACTGCGCGAGTTTACGATTCCCCGTACGCCATTCTCATTTGTCTATTCTATCAGGAACGACCGGATAGAAATTCTGCGCTTGCTGGACGGGCGATCTGATCCGGCGGCGCGATGATTGGCCGAAACCGGGATCACCCCTTCCCCATCACCTCGTCCCGCAGCACCCTGCGCAGCACTTTCCCCACATTCGTCTTCGGCAGCGCATCGCGGAACACCACGGTCCTTGGCACCTTGTATCCCGTCAACCCCTCGCGGCAGTGCTTGATGATGTCGGCCTCTGTCACATTCGGGTCCTTCTTCACGACATAGGCCGCCACCGCCTCGCCCGAATGCGCGTCGGGCAGGCCTATCACCGCCACCTCCAGCACACCGGGATGGCCCGCGACCACCTCTTCCACCTCGTTGGGATAGACGTTGAAGCCCGAGACCAGCACCATGTCCTTCATGCGGTCCACGATCTTGAACTGGCCGTCCGGCAGCATCACGCCGATGTCGCCGGATTTGAACCAGCCATCCGCCGTCATCGCCTTTTCCGTCTCTTCCGGCCGCTGCCAGTAACCCGCCATCACCTGCGGACCCTTGATCCAGATCTCGCCTGGTCCTTCAAGGCCGCAGTCCTTGCCGTCCAGATCCACGATCTTCACCTCGGTCGATGGCACTGGATATCCGATGGTGCCGGAGAACTCCTGAAGGGTCAGCGGGTTCACGGTCGCGATGGGCGAGGTTTCGGAGAGCCCATAGCCCTCGATGATCGGCTTGCCCGTGCGCTCTTTCCAGCGCTTGGCGACCGGCCCCTGCATGGCCATGCCGCCGGCAACCGCGAACTGGAGCTGCGCAAAATCCACCTTCTCGATGCCCGGCGCATTGAGCAGCGCATTGTAGAGCGTATTGACGCCCGAAATCATGGTGAAAGGCGTGGTCTGCAGTGTCTTGATGAAGCCCGGAATATCGCGCGGATTGGCAATCAGCAGGCAACTCGCGCCAAGCCGCTGCATATAGATGCAGCAGCAGGTGAGCGCGAAAATGTGATAGAGCGGCAGCGCCGTCACCATGACAGGCGCGGCCTTTGTCTGGTCGAGAAACGGCGTAATCCAGGCATCGGCCTGAAGCACATTGGCCATGATGTTGCGATGCAGCAGCGTCGCGCCCTTGGAGACGCCCGTGGTGCCGCCGGTATATTGCAGGAACGCCACGTCATCGGTGCCGATGCTCGCCGCCTTCGGCGTCTGTCCGGCATGCGCTGCGAGAATGCTCTTGAAGGTGCCAGCCCCCGGCAAATTGAAAGCCTTCACGACCTTCTTGATCTTGCGCGAGACAAAATTGACGATGGTTCCCTTGAAACCCAGCAGATCACCTGCCGTCGTCAGCATGATGGTCTCGACCGTCTTGAGGTTGGGCTTGGCCTCTTCCACCACATGGGCGAAGTTTTCGAGCACGAACAGCACCTTCGCGCCGGAATCGTTAAGCTGATGCTCCAGTTCGCGCGGGGTGTAGAGCGGGTTGACGTTGACCACCGTGAAACCGCCGCGCAGCACCGCGAACATCACCACGGGATAGGCCATGACATTCGGCATCATGATGGCGACACGTTCACCCTTTTTCAGCCCCTTCGCCTGCAGCCAGCAGATCACGGCATTGCTCGCCTTCTCCACCTCGGCATAGGTCAGTTTCTTGCCGAAACTCTCGAAAGCGGGGCGACCTGAATAGCGGCGGGCGCTGTCGTTCAGGACATCGGCGATGGTGCCGGCGGACAGCGGATCAATCGTGGCAGGGACGCCCGGCGGATAAGCCTTCAGCCACAGTTTCGCTGCATCGGTCATGCATTCCTCCCGCGGCGGTGCGCCTCCCCGGCGTCGCCATGTCCTCGTTTTTATGGCTCTAGGTCGTTCACACCAGAACTATCAAGCCTTTTCAATGCATTCCATCATGAAACCTTACGTTGCGAACAACAAGAGCGTCAGTCGATTTTGGTGATTGCAGCTTTGCACCGCAGCTTTCGGGTGTGCATGGAACTGTTCCAGACCTAGACTCAGTCAGGATCAGGGATCAGGAGAAACCACCATGCTGATGAAGATCGCCGACGAGCCGCTGTCCCCCGCCGCAGATCAGGCCTCGGATTATGACCGCGTGCGCCGCGCGCTGGAGTATCTCACGGCACGCTGGCGCAACCAGCCTGGCCTTGATGATGTGGCGGCGCATGTGGGGCTGTCGCCCTCGCATTTCCATCACCTGTTCCGGCGCTTCGCGGGGATCACGCCGAAAGCATTTTTACAGGCGATCACACTGGATCATGCCAAGGCGCTCCTGAAGGACAGCGCCAGCGTGCTCGATGCCACCTACGAGGTCGGCCTCTCCGGCCCCTCACGCCTGCATGATCTGTTCGTCACGCATGAAGCGATGTCGCCAGGCGAATGGAAAGCTGGTGGTACCGGCCTCACCCTGCGCTACGGTTTCCACGATTCCCCCTTTGGCGAAGCGCTGGCTGTCATGACGGATCGCGGCCTGGCGGGGCTGGGCTGGGTGGATGACAAGTCCTCACCCGGCAAGGCAGGTGACAGCGGCAAGCCTGCGGGCGGACGTGCGGGTGCGATGGCGGATATGGTGAGGCGCTGGCCCGGTGCCCGCTTCGCGGAAGATCAGGCGCTGGCGGCCAAGACAGTGAGCCGCATCTTCAGCCCCGCCGAGTGGCAGGGCAACCAGCCGCTCAATGTCGTAATGCTGGGCTCCGATTTCGAGGTGCGGGTCTGGCAGGCGCTGCTGAAGATTCCGATGGGCCGCGCCACGACCTACGGCGATGTCGCCAGCCATATCGGCAAGCCCTCGGCAGCCCGTGCGGTTGGCGCAGCCGTGGGGCGCAACCCGATCAGCTTTGTGGTGCCCTGCCACCGCGTGCTGGGAAAAACTGGTGCGCTGACGGGATATCACTGGGGACTGACACGCAAGCAGGCGATCCTGGGCTGGGAAGCCGGGCAAGTGGCTCCAGTTTAAGCAGCCTCGATGCCGCGCTCGACGAAACTGGCAACGATTGCAGCGCCTATGACGATGCAAAGCCCTGCGGCATACCACGTCAGGACTGACGCCAGCACTTCCGATGTCTGGCCCGACTGGAACAGGAAGCCGAAAGGCCCTGTTCCAGCGCGGTGACCATAGCCCTGGGAAACCGAAGCGGTCATGGCGGAAAAATTGATCATGGTTGTTGCCCTCCCTGAATTTGATACGGCTGCTCGAATGAACAGCGTTCATATATTTCTTCTATATCAAGTTTGAACAGCGTTCAAGAGTTATTTTGAACGCTGTTCAAATATCTTTTGTCATGATAGAAACGGCTCGAACCGTTGAACCCGCGAGGCGCAAGACCCTATGGCCAAATCCCCGCCCCGAGGCGAACTGAAAGACCTGATGATCGCGGCGGCCGAGCAGATTCTCGCGGCCGAAGGCCTCAAGGGCCTGCAGGCCCGCGCGATCGCGGCCAAGGTCGGCTGCGCCGTCGGTTCGCTCTACAATGTCTTCGGCGACATCGATGAACTTATCCTCATAGCCAATAGCCGCACGCTTGCGCATCTGGGAAAACTGCTGTCGGAAGCAAAGGATCGTGCCAAAGGCGGTACGCCAGAAGACCAGTTGCTGGCTCTTGCCTTGGGATATCTCGATTTCGCTGCCACCCACACC
>CAXTUM010000289.1:0-4533 GCA_964247205.1 uncultured Beijerinckiaceae bacterium | reverse complement strand
CCCAAGAGTTGCGGACATTAGCAAGTACATCCGGCGCGGCAAGCTGTGGGAGGCTTTCACCTCGGACGCGCGGCCTGTGCTGCTGATCGACGAGATCGACAAGGCCGATATCGAGTTTCCCAACGACCTCCTGCTGGAACTCGACCGCATGGAGTTCCATGTCTACGAGACGGGAGAAACCATCAGGGCAGCGAAACGCCCCGTGGTCATCATCACCTCCAACAACGAGAAGGAATTGCCTGACGCTTTCCTGCGCCGCTGCTTCTTCCACTACATCCGTTTCCCGGATGGCGAGATGCTGCAAAAGATCATCGATGTGCATTACCCCGGCATCAAAAAGCAGCTGGTTACCGAGGCGCTGAAAATATTCTTTGCCGTGCGGGAAGCGCCGGGCCTGAAGAAAAAGCCGTCAACGTCAGAACTGCTGGACTGGCTGAAGCTGCTGGTCTCGGAGGATATCGGCGTGGACGTGCTGCGCGAGCGTGACACCCGTAGGCTGATCCCGCCCCTGCACGGCGCGCTGCTCAAGAACGAGCAGGATGTGGCTTTGTTCGAGAAGCTGGCGTTTCTGAACCGGCGGGAGAGCCGCTGAACGTCAGCGCGTCACCGGCTTGTCGTCGCAGGCCTGCGCGCCAAAGGTCGGCACAGAGCATTTGCTGCAGGCCGAAAGGCTGGAGGCTGCGAGAATGACGACAAGAACAAGGGCGGTGCGGCGCATGGCTGTCAGTTCCGTGATTTGCGCTGTGTTAGCACAACGGATGGATTGATCCAACACGCCTGGGAACCTGCGGCACCGTCTCCTCTGTTGTTTTTCGCCTTTCAATCCTATGTTGAATGAACAGCAAGGAGCAATTCCATGGCAAAATCCCCCGCAAGCAAGACACCCAAGGCGGAACAGGCCTCTCCGCGTGATCGCATCATCGATGCGCTGATGACTCTGGCCGGTGATATGCGCTGGGACCAGATCACCCTGTCGATGATCACGGCGAAGGCGGACGTGTCGCTGGCGGACCTGCGCGATCATTATCCGTCCAAGGGCGCGATTCTGGGCGGTTTCGCCAAACGCATTGACCGCATCGTGCTGGATGGCACCGGCGATGACATGCTGGGCGAACCGGCGCGCGAGCGCGTGCTCGACATCATGATGCGCCGTCTTGATGCGCTGGCACCCTACAAGGCGGGCCTCAGGGAAATCCGCAATGCCGCGCGGCGTGATCCGCTGATGCTGGCGGCGCTCAACCAGCTGGCTCTCAATTCGTGGCGCTACATGCTTGCCGCCGCCGATATCGAGACGGAGGATGAGCTTGGTCTGCTGCGTATCCAGGGCGCGGCTCTCGTGTTCGTGCGCACGCTCGACACCTGGTTCGATGACGAGGGCGAGGATCTGGCCCGCACCATGGCGAAGCTGGACAAGGAACTGGGCAACGGCGAGAAGATCATGGGCCGCCTTCAGGACCTGCAACGGCTCGCGGCGCCCTTCCGTGGCTTCTTCCGCGCAGCGATGGAGCAGCGCTCGGGCAGGCGTAAACCGGATGGCGAAAACCGTGCGGCATGGTAAGACGCAGCCAGTAATTTCAGAGGTAACTGATGGCTGAGGACTTTTTCTATCGCCTCGGGCGCGCCGCCGGAATGGCCAAGCAGGCGATCCAGAAAACGACGGCGCAGGAAATCGAAGGCATCGCCACGCTGGAAGGCCACGGCAAGATCACGATCATCGTCAATGAAAAGCCGGATGGCACGAAAATCATGCTGCTGAAGGCCAAGGGTGCCGAGTCGACGGTGTTTGTGGGCTTCGACCACGACCAGCTTGAGGCTTTCAGGGCCCAGCTTGCCGAGATTCGCATCTGAACGTTAAGCAAAACACCGCATGGGACACCATAACGCCGCAGTTTTGATCGCTTGTCCTTGGCATTGGACCATGCGTTGCCTACATTAGCCTGATCGAAGCGTATCAATCCGCCGCAATAATCCCCCCGGCGAAACGAGGTCTGACCTGATGAACCCGAATCTGCGCAACTTTGCGCTCTGGACCATCATTTTCCTGCTGGTGCTGGCACTGGTCACCCTGTTCCAGAACCAGGGGACGCGCAGCCCGTCCTCCGAGATCGCCTACAGCCGGTTCCTCGACGAGGTGGATGCGGGCCGTGTCGAACGCGTCGTGATCTCCGGCAACGAGATCAGCGGCACGATCACCGGCACGGGCACGTTCACGACCTACGCCCCGCAGGACCCCCGGATCGTCGAGCGCCTGCACGAGAAGAAGGTGCAGATCGTCGCCCGCTCCCCCAACGCCGATACGCCGTGGTACATTTCGCTGCTGGCGAACTGGCTGCCCCTGCTCGTCATCATCGGCCTGTGGATTTTCATGTCGCGGCAGATGCAGAATGGCGCACGCGGCGCGATGGGCTTCGGCAAGTCCAAGGCCAAGTTGCTGACAGAAGCGCATGGCCGCATCACCTTTGATGATGTCGCCGGTATCGATGAAGCCAAGGAAGACCTGATGGAAATTGTCGAATTTCTGCGCGATCCGCAGAAGTTCCAGCGCCTTGGCGGGCGCATCCCGAGGGGCGTGCTGCTGATCGGCCCTCCCGGTACGGGTAAAACGCTGACGGCCCGCGCCGTCGCGGGTGAAGCTAATGTGCCTTTCTTCACGATTTCCGGTTCGGACTTTGTGGAGATGTTCGTGGGTGTCGGCGCGTCGCGAGTCCGCGACATGTTCGAGCAGGCCAAGAAAAATGCGCCCTGCATCATCTTCATCGACGAAATCGACGCCGTTGGCCGTCATCGCGGTGCGGGTCTGGGCGGCGGCAACGACGAGCGCGAGCAGACGCTGAACCAGCTTCTGGTCGAGATGGATGGCTTCGAGCAGAACGAGAGCATCATCATCATCGCGGCCACCAACCGCCCTGACGTTCTTGATCCGGCCCTGCTGCGACCGGGACGCTTTGATCGCCAGATCAACGTGCCAAATCCGGATGTGAATGGCCGTGAGAAAATCCTCAAGGTCCATGTCCGCAAGGTCCCGCTGGCCCCGGATGTCAATTTGCGCATCATCGCGCGCGGAACGCCGGGCTTCTCGGGCGCCGATCTCATGAATATCGTCAACGAGGCAGCCCTGCTGGCGGCGCGCCGTGGCCGCAGGCTCGTCACGCATGCCGAATTCGAGGATGCCAAGGATAAGGTCATGATGGGCGCGGAACGTAAGTCCATGGCGATGTCCGAGGACGAGAAGAAGCTGACGGCCTATCACGAGGCCGGTCATGCGCTTGTGGGCCTCAGCGTTCCCGCCGGCATGCCGGTGCACAAGGCCACGATCATCCCGCGCGGACGTGCGCTGGGCATGGTGAAGTTCCTGCCTGAAGGCGACAAATATTCGATGCGCTATGTCGAGTACACCTCGCATCTCGCAGTCGCCATGGGTGGCCGCGTGGCGGAAGAATTGACCTTCGGCAAGGAGAACATCACGTCAGGCGCTCAGGGTGATATACAGCAGGCAACAGCCATGGCCCGCGCCATGGTGACACGCTTGGGGTATTCCGATGAACTCGGCACGGTGATGTATGGCGACCAGCAGGAAGAAGTGTTCCTGGGCATGTCCATGGGGCGCCAGCAGAGCATGTCGGAAGCCACGGCCCAGAAGGTCGATGCCGAAGTGCGCCGCCTGATCAATGGCGGCTACGAGGATGCCCGCAAGATCCTGACGGCGAAGAAGAAGCAGCTGGAAGCCGTGGCGAAAGCCTTGCTCGAATACGAGACGCTGACGGGTGACGAGCTGAAGGAAATCATCGCGGGGCGAGCCATCGTGCGCCCCGACGATGACCAGCCAACGACACCGCGCGGCACCGCCGTTCCCAGCACCGGCAAGGGACGCCCCAAGAAAGAACCTGACGCCGGACTGGAGCCGCAGCCCCAGACGTGATGATAATCCACAGGGTTGAATGAACAACGAGAACCGGGCGTCACAAGCGCCCGGTTTTTATTTGAAAGCTACCGGAATCACCTGACCAAACGGGGTTGCAGCAAGCCCCAGGTGATGCGCCACGCTCGCACCGATGTCGGCGAAAGTCGAAAGCTGCCCCGCTGCCCGTGGCACGATGCCCGGTCCCATGATCAGCACCGGCACGCATTCGCGTGTGTGATCCGTGCCACGCCATGTCGGGTCATTGCCATGATCCGCCGTGATGATCAGTATGTCACCCGGTTGGAGCTTGGCCTCGATCTCAGGCAAACGCCTGTCGAAAGCCTCGAGACAAGCCGCATAGCCCGGCACATCACGGCGATGGCCGTATTCCGTGTCGAAATCGACCAGATTGACGAATATGAAGCCGCCATCTGGCAGCCGCTCCAGCGACTCGATCAGCATCGAGACATGCTCGTCGTTGGACTTGCCCTTGCGCTCCTCGCCTGTGTTGCGATGTGCAAAGATATCGCCGATCTTGCCGACGCTGGGCCCGCTGCGCCCTGCCGCCTTGCAGCGGTCGGGAATATTGCCGTCCGGCGGGGGTATTGCCAAATCCTTGCGGGTCGGCGTGC
>CAXTUM010000288.1:0-4536 GCA_964247205.1 uncultured Beijerinckiaceae bacterium | reverse complement strand
AAGAAAGCCCGGCCCTGGGAACAGACCGGGCTTTCTGCAACCATCACGCCTTGTAGTAGCCCGCGCGCTCGCAGATCGTCTTGATCTTGGCTGCCGCCTCGGCCATCGCGGGCTTGATCTCTTCCTTGCCGGTGATGACGTTGGAAAGATGAACGCCGAGAACCTTCTCGGAGATCTCCGTCCATTCATTGATGATCGGACGCCAGTCCGGGTTCGATATCTTCAGGCACTCCCGGTAGATATCGACAGGATAGCGCTTCTTGACGTCTGGGTGATCCAGCGTCGACAGCCGCATGGGCTGGCCGCCCGCCGCTGCCGCCGCCACATCCTGCGTTTTCGATGTCATCCACTGGATGAAGGCGAAGGCCGCTTCCTTCTTGGCGGAGTTGGACGGGATCGCCATGCCGAAGCCGCCGAGTTCACCGGAATATTTGGCAGCCTTGGGATGCAGCGCATAGCCCACCGTCTCGGAAATCTTCGATTTGGTGGCATCCGCCGCCGGTCCGAAGATCGAGATTGAATCGCAATACATGGCGGACTGGCCCTGCAGGAACGAGTTCATCATCTGGCCAAAATCGAAAGCGGCTCCGCCGGTCGGCCCGGTCTCGATGAACTCCTTGTAGACCTGCGTGGTCTTGATTGCCGCATCGTCGGTGACACGCGGCATGTACTTGTCATCGATGATCAGGCCATCATGCGGCGTCAGATGGTTGAGCCATCCTGTCGTCACCTGATGGCCGGCCTGCGCGCGCTGGGCGAGGCCGCCCATGCCGGGCTCCTTGTCCTTGATGATACGGGCTGCCTTCAGCATGTCGTCGTATGTGACGGGCACGGGAATGTTGTGCTTGGCGAAAATGTCCTTGCGGTAGGCCAGCACCGAGCATTCCGCGCCGTAGGGAATGCCGTAGAGCTTGGCGCCCGGACCCGGCAGATAGCCGCGCGGTCCGCCAACGAGGCCCAGACCTTCGTAATAGCCCTTGATGATATCGCCGCGGTCGTAGCCCGGCATGGCCAGTTCCGCATTCTGGAACATCGGCTCCAGCTCGGTCAGGAACTTGCGCTGCACGTATTCCGTCTTCCACATGATGACATAGACCGCGACATCGTAGTCGCCCTTGGGCTTGGACATCTGCAGAACCTGCGCATCCTTGAGCCGGAGGTACTGCATCTCGTCGAGCTCGACCTTGATGCCGGTTTCCTCCGTGAATTTAGGCAGCAGCGTCTTGGCCACGGCATAATGCGGATGCGCCGGCCAGTTGACGACGATGCTCTGACCCTTGAGCTTGCTCCAGCCAGAGCCCTGCGCACGGGCAACGAACGGCATCGGGACAGTTGCTGCAGCCGCTGCGGAAAGGCCGAGTTTCAGGGTATTCCGGCGTGAGATGCGCATGCATTCCTCCTCTTCAAGGCACAGGCTTGAGCCGACGTGCGACGTTGCGTTTCCCGATGCGCGGCTTGGATGGACATGGCCATTGCCGCAGCTTGTGTTATCGATAACAATGCTAGCATCGCCTTCCAACAGATGTCACTAGGAAAAATGACTGGCAAACGCGGAAAGACGAACTCGACGTGATGCGCATCAAGATGAAGGATGTTGCGGCGGCTGCAGGCGTGTCGGCGATGACGGTGTCGCGCGCGCTCCGCAAGGATGGCCGCATCGCGCCTGACACCCGCAAGCATATCCTCGGAGTGATAGAACGGCTGGGCTATGTGCCGGACCAGATAGCGGCGAGCTTTTCGTCACAGCGCTCGGGTTTCGTGGCCGTTCTGGTCCCGTCGCTCAACAATCCGCATTTCGCCGAGACCGTTCAGGCCATCATCGAGACGCTTGAGGCGGATGGCACTCAGGTCTTGCTGGGCCAGACGAACTATCTGCCGGAGCGGGAAGAGCGGATCGTGCTCGATCTGCTGCGGCGCAGGCCGGAAGCCATCGTGCTGACGGCGGATGCCCACTCGGTGAGAACCAGAAAGCTGCTGGGTGACAGCGGTATCCCTGTCGTGGAAATCTGGGATCTTCCGCCCGATCCGGTCGGCCATCAGGTTGGCTTCTCCAACTTCGCTGCGGCGAAGGCGATGGTCACGTTCCTCGCAGGATGCGGCTACCGCCGGATTGTCTATGTCGGTGAAACCCATGATGCCGGAACGCGCGGCGCGCGGCGCCGGGACGGTTATACGGCTGGACTGAAAGAGACTGGCCTCGGCCCGCCGCGTGTCCATCTCCAGTCAGCGCCCCCGGTGTCCATGACCGAGGGAGGCGCAGCCTTTCACGCAGTGCGCCAGAAATGGCCGGAAGCCGACGCCGTGATGTGCGTGTCGGATCCCTGCGCCTTCGGTTTCATGATGCAGGCCATCCAGTCCGGCCTGTCCGTCCCTGGCAATCTGGGCATAGTCGGCTTCGGCGATTTCGAGGTTTCGCGATGCAGCGCACCTCCCCTGACGACAGTCGGCGTCGACGCCGTCCAGCTTGGTTTGCTGACTGCGAAGCTTCTGCAGGAACGGGATAGTCTGCATTCGGGACCGGCGCGCCTGATCGAGGTTCCTTTCAGGGTTATCGAACGGGGCAGCACACCTGCCTATCCAATGGGCCATTGCTGATGCAAGCCGCAGAAAAAGCGGGCAAACCGCCTTCAATTTCAGCGTGAAGACTATTATTTGGGCGATACGCTTCTCTGACGCCCTTTCAAATCGCATGCTATTTGTGTTGAAATTCGCTTAAACCACGTTTTTTTGGTGAGATGCCGGAAACGGCATGCATTCTGCTCATGTCCCGCCAGACAACTGGCCGTGTCATGGGATAAGCCGTGGACGCCGAGGCAAAAAAGGGGCCGCAATGGCATATCTCGCACCATCGGAATTCGTCACGAAAATGATTGATGCCGGTGAATCCAAAGTCTTCATGTCGACCCGCGATACCATCATCCGGGCCTTCATGGCGGGCGCGATCCTCGCCCTGGCCGCCGTGTTCGCCGTCACGGTAACAGTCCAGACCGGGTACCCGATCATCGGCGCCATCCTGTTCCCCGTCGGGTTCTGCATGCTCTATCTGCTGGGCTTTGATCTCCTGACAGGTGTTTTCGTGCTGTGCCCCCTGGCCTGGATCGACAAGCGCCCGGGTGTGACCATCAACGGCGTTCTGCGTAACTGGGGCCTGGTTTTCATCGGCAATTTCCTGGGGGCCTTCACCGTCGCCGTGATGATGTCGATCGTTTTTACCTTCGGTTTCTCGACACCGCCGGACAAGGTGGGGCAGGTCATCGGACATATCGGCGAAGGGCGTACGCTCGGTTACGCGCAATATGGCGCGGCGGGCATGCTGACCCTCTTCATCCGCGGCGTTCTTTGCAACTGGATGGTCTCCACAGGCGTGGTCGGTGCGATGATCTCCACCACGGTGAGCGGCAAGGTGATCGCGATGTGGATGCCGATCATGCTGTTCTTCGCCATGACGTTTGAGCATTCCATCGTCAACATGTTCCTGTTCCCGGCCGGCCTGCTGCTGGGCGGCAAGTTCACGATCATGGATTATCTGATCTGGAACGAAATCCCCACGGTTCTCGGCAATCTCGTGGGAGGCCTGGCTTTCACCGGACTGACACTCTACGCCACGCATATCAAACCGGCGCCCAAGCGTCTGGCTGATTGATCCGGGGCAGCCGCAGCAGGCTTCACCCCTGGCGGGTGAAGCCTTTTATTCGTGGTGACGGCCGTGGCGCGTGAGCTGAAAATCTCGCTGGGACAGCATTCCGGGAAGGGCCGGAAGGACACGAATCAGGATTTCCACGGTGCCCTGACCCCGGAAGAGCCGCTCCTTAGCACGAAGGGCATAGCGGTTGTCCTGGCTGACGGAATCAGCAGTTCCAGCGTCAGCCGGATTGCTGCTGAATCAGCGGTGAAAAGCTTCCTGACTGACTATTACTGCACGTCGGAAACCTGGTCGGTGAAGACGTCGGCGCAGAGGGTCATAGCCGCTGCGAACTCCTGGCTTCATTCCCAGACACGGCGTGGCCAGAACCCGTTTGATCAGGACAAGGGCTACGTCTGCACCTTTGATGCCGTGGTATTGAAGGCCAGGACGGCGCATATATTCCACGTCGGCGATTCAAGGGTCTATCGCCTTGACGGCGCCTCGCTGGAACAGCTGACGGAGGATCACAGGGTTTCTGTCGCCGCAGGCCAGCATTATCTGAGCCGCGCCCTGGGCGTCCAGCGAGATATCGAGATCGACTACCGCACGCTCCCCATCGACAGGGGCGACATCCTGCTGCTGGCCAGCGATGGCGTCTACGAACATGCCGACGCCCGCTTCATGGCCAAGACGATCAAAAGCCATGGCGATGATCTCGACGCGGCTGCGAAAGCCATTGTCGGGCACTCCTATGAGCAGGGAAGCACGGATAACCTGACGCTCCAGATTATCCGCATCGACGATGTGCCCGATGGCAATTCCGGAGATGTCATCGGTCAGGCTGCTGATCTGCCGCTCCCGCCGCTGCTTGAGCCGGGAATGCAGTTTGACGGTTTCCGCATTGTACGGAC
>CAXTUM010000287.1:0-4543 GCA_964247205.1 uncultured Beijerinckiaceae bacterium | reverse complement strand
CGAAAGCGCTCCTCCGCTGATTTCCGTGATCGGGCCGGTCAATCTTGCGGTGCAGCCCCTGATCTCCATTGTCGGATCCCGCAATGCCTCGGTCGCAGGGCTCAAGATGGCCGAGAAGCTGGGCCATGATCTCGGTGGTGCAGGCTTCGGCATCGTCTCCGGCCTGGCGCGCGGCATCGATACCCGGGTCCATCAGGCCTCGCTGGCGACATGCGCGATCGCCGTCGTTGCGGGCGGTCTGGACCAGCTCTACCCTGAGGAAAACCGTGCGCTGTTCGAACAGCTGTGTGATCGCGGCGCTGTCGTTTCTGAAATGCCGATGGGCTGGGTGCCGAGGGGGCGGGATTTTCCCCGCCGCAACCGCATCGTCTCGGGCCTGTCGCTGGGCACGATCATTGTCGAGGCCGCGCGCAAGTCAGGATCACTGATCACGGCGCGTTTCGCCAGCGAGCAGGGCAGGGAAGTCTTCGCAGTCCCGGGCTCGCCGTTCGACCAGCGGGCGGAAGGGCCGAATGATCTGATTCGGGATGGCGCGTGTCTCATCCGGGGCAGCCGGGATGTTCTGGAGGTTCTCGAGCCCATTATCGGAAGGGATTTCGAGCCCAAAGCCATGCTCGACGGCGCTGGAGTTCAGCGGGACGAACCGCTCTGGGAGGAAGCAGACTGGCTGCAATCCGGCGCCGATGCATCCAGGGGACCCTCGGAGCCTCCGTTCGATGGCTGGGAGGAGCCTGCCGCTGTCGTTCCTGAGGAGATCGTTCTGGGACTTATGTCCGCTGCACCTGTCGATCCGGATGAACTCTGCCGCTCCGCCGGGTTATCGATCCGGGATCTCAATCTTGTCCTCTTCGGTCTGGATGCAAGGGGTGCCATTGACCGCCATCCCGGCGGGAAAGTGTCACGCCGTCCTTGATCTGGCGTTGAAACTCGCCTTGGCTGCACCGGCCGTTCGGCTTGCATTCATGCTCGCAAACGTATTTGCTTCACGAAACACCAGAGACCCGCTCTGGCCGGGAGAAAGCCCATGACCACCTTTAAGGCCATTTTCGCTGCCGTATCAGCCGCAGCTGGCATGTTCGGTTCAGGCACCGCCGCCGAAGCGCAATATTACAACCATCCTCCGCAAGGCTATTATTACCAGCAGCCGCAGCCGCAGTACGTTGACCCCCGCATTGCCCGCAAGCAGGCGCAGATGGCGCAGCGTTTCCATCAGAAGTACGGCTATGTGCAACCGCAGCAGCAGTACTACGGCGGGGGGTATTATCGCCAGCCGCAGCCGCAATATTATCAGCCGCAGCAGAGGTATTATCAGCAGCCGCAGGCGCTCCCGAATGGACAGTATCTTTATCCGAACGGAGCTGTCCGCGGACCTTATACCCGCGGAGACAACTAGGGCGACGCCAAGCCAAACAGTATCATGAGAGCCGGCATCGTGACGGCCGCCAGGATTGTCTGGGCTGTCACGATGGATGCCATGAGCGGCGCGTCGCCCCCGTTCTGCCGCGCAAGAATATAGGCTGCTGCAGCCGTAGGAACCGAAGCGCAGATGATCGGCACCGCCAGATTTGTGCCGGAAAGCCCGAGATTTTGGCCGATGATGCCTGCCATCAGAGGCATGGCTACCAACTTCAAGCCATTGGCGATCCACAGGCCGACTCCGGATTGCTTGAGATTGTTCACGTCAAGGCCCGATCCAACCAGCAGCAGTCCGGCGGCAAGAGCTGCGCGTCCAAGGATATCGCCGAAACTGGAAATCGCCTTCGGGATCGGCAAACCCGCGACACTCAGCGCGATGCCGATCAGTGTGGACCAGATAAACGGGTTCCTGATCAATCCGGCAGCAAGTCCAATGGCCGTCAGAGGCTTCGCGGAACTTCCATGCCGCGCCAGCACGTAGGCTGACATCAGATTAACCAGCGGAATGAGGAACGCGAAAGCCACTGCGGTCAGGGCCACGCCCTCCTTGCCGTAGATCGCACCCGCCAGCGCCACGGCGACAAAGCTGTTCCAGCGAACCGCTCCCTGAAATACGGATGTGAAGGCCGGGCCGTCGATATCGAGGGTCTGTTCAAGCAACCTGCGTGAGACAATCAATGGCAGGCCGATCATCAAGGCAGGTCCCACCAGCGCAACCCCAACGGTCGTGATCGGCACTTTGCCGAGGTTAGCCATTGCCAGCGTCGTGATGACGAGGCCGGGAATCAGGATGTAGTAAGTCACCCGCTCAAAGCCATTCCAGTGTTCGGGAGTGATGAAACCCGTGATACGCATGCTCCAGCCGAGTGCGATGACAAGGAAGACGGGGATCAGACCTTCAAGGACGGGCGGCATGTGTCTTCTGTCCAGGGCGATAAGGAAATGTCGCAGAAAGATAATGCTTATGCCCACGCACCACACAGCAGGACCAACGCTGTTTGCACGTCGGATCAATCATCGCGGCTGATCATTTGAAGTCTGTAAAGCGCATCCTGCAGAATCACACGGGCTGCCCCGGCGTCGATCAATGCTGCGCGCCTGGCGGGAGACATTCCCGCTGCAATCATGCTGTCCTCGGCATCCGATGAAGACAGGCGTTCATCCCATAACAGGATGGATGGTGGCTTGTGCACCTGCCAGTTGCGGGCGAAAGCGCGGGTGGACTGGGCGCGCGGCCCTTCGCTGCCATCCATGTTGAAGGGCAAGCCCAGCACGATTGCGCCGATTCTCTCTTTCGTCACGAGGTTAATCAATGTCCGGGCATCCTGCTGGAATTTGGTGCGCTGGATCGTGAAAAGCGGTGTCGCGATTCCAACAGACAATGTCGCCATGGCGATGCCGATGGTTTTGGTGCCCAGATCGAGACCCAGAAGCCGTGCGTTCGGCGCAAGGCCTGCGCCAAAAGCGGCAATATCGGTCGTGATAGTCATGCCCCTCGATATCACCTTGATTGTGTTGCGTCATCGGCAGTTCTTCCGGCATCCTTGGTTGCGAAACGAAAGAGCGCGGTGTTATAGCCCGGTCAATCCAGCTTTTTCCGGAGCAAGCATGTCCGTCGATCAGACGACCGTGAGGCGCATTGCGCGATTGGCGCGCATCGCCGTCACGGATACCGAAGTGCCCCATCTGCAGGGCGAACTGAACGCCATCCTCGGCTTCGTCGAGCAGTTGAACGAGGTTGATGTGAAGGGCGTCATTCCCATGACCTCCGTCACGCCGATGGCGATGAAAAAACGCCAGGACGCAGTTACGGACGGCAATGATGCCGAGCGCATCCTGAAAAACGCGCCGTCGCGCGAGGATGGTTATTTCGTTGTTCCCAAGGTGGTTGAGTAAACGCCATGAAAACCACTGAACTTGCAGGAATGACGCTGGCCTCAGCGCGCGATGGGTTGAAGGCGAAGGCCTTCACCTCGACCGAACTCACGAAAGCGTTTCTCGCCAACATGGAAGCGGCGCGACCGCTCAACGCCTACGTGCTGGAGACTCCGGAACACGCGCTGAAGATGGCGGCTGCAAGCGACGAGAAGCTGGCCAAAGGGCAGGGCGGTGCGCTGGAAGGTCTGCCGCTGGGCATCAAGGACCTGTTCTGCACCGAAGGCGTGCGCACCACGGCGTGCTCCAACATTCTCGGCAATTTCGTCCCGACCTACGAATCGACCGTCACCAGCCAGCTCTGGCGTGATGGCGCGGTGATGCTGGGCAAACTGAACAACGATGAATTCGCCATGGGCTCGTCCAACGAGACCTCGGCCTTTGGCACACCGATCAATCCGTGGCGGGCCGCTGGCGATAACAAGAATCTCGTGGCCGGCGGCTCCTCCGGCGGCTCCGCGACGGCTGTTGCTGCCGATATCTGCCTTGCGGCGACCGCGACAGATACAGGCGGTTCAATCCGCCAGCCTGCGGCATTCACGGGCACGGTTGGCATCAAGCCGACCTACGGTCGCGTTTCTCGCTGGGGTGTGGTCGCCTTCGCCTCATCGCTGGATCAGGCCGGGCCCATTGCCAAGACAGTGATGGACAGCGCCATCATGCTGAAATCGATGTCCGGACATGACCCAAAGGACACGACCTCGGTCGATCTCGCCGTGCCGGATTACGAGGCCGCCGTGCGACGCGGTGTGAAAGGCCTGAAGATTGGTATCCCGAGCGAATACCGCATGGACGGAACTCCACCCGAGATCGAGAAGCTGTGGAAACAAGGCGCGGAATGGTTGAAGGCAGCGGGCGCAACCATCGTCGATATTTCGTTGCCGCACACGAAATATGCGCTGCCCGCCTATTACATCGTCGCCCCTGCCGAAGCGTCGTCCAATCTCGCGCGCTATGACGGCGTGCGCTATGGTGTGCGCAAACCGGGCAAGGACATCGCCGAACTTTACGAGAACACGCGCGCCGCAGGCTTCGGGCCGGAAGTGAAACGCCGCATCATGATCGGCACCTATGTGCTCTCTGCTGGCTATTATGACGCCTATTATGTGAAGGCGCAGCAGGTGCGCACGCTGATCAAGAAGGATTTCGAGGATGCCTATGCGGCTGGCATTGACGCGATCCTGACACCCGC
>CAXTUM010000286.1:0-4546 GCA_964247205.1 uncultured Beijerinckiaceae bacterium | reverse complement strand
CCCTCACCCCATCGTGAACAATGCCATCTTTCCGCCACATCAAATCGGAACTATAACCATCGTTATCGGTTGGCTTGATGCAGCCGTTCATCGATCTGCCTCTGTCGAGGGGATCAAGGAGGATACCATGGCTTCTGCCACGATGCCTGTGCTTGCAGGCGATATGGGTTTGACCCGTTATCTCACGGAAATCCGCAAATTTCCGCTTCTGGAGCCCCAGAAGGAATATATGCTGGCCAAACGCTTCCGCGAACATGATGATTCCAAGGCGGCTCACCAGCTCGTGACCTCGCATCTGCGCCTCGTGGCGAAGATCGCGATGGGTTATCGCGGCTATGGCCTGCCGATCGGCGAGGTCATGTCGGAAGGCAATGTCGGCCTGATGCAGGCGGTCAAGCGATTCGAGCCGGACCGCGGCTTCCGTCTGGCGACCTATGCCATGTGGTGGATCAAGGCCTCGATCCAGGAGTACATCCTGCGTTCGTGGAGCCTCGTGAAAATGGGCACCACCGCTAACCAGAAGAAGCTGTTCTTCAACCTGCGCAAGGCCAAGAGCCAGATCCAGGCACTGGGCGAGGGTGACCTGCGGCCGGATCAGGTGGCGATCATCGCCACCAAGCTCGGCGTGGAAGAGCGGGAAGTGATCGAGATGAACCGTCGTCTCGGCGGTGACAGCTCGCTGAATGCGCCCCTGCGTGAAGATGGCGACAGCGGCGACTGGCAGGATTTCCTGGTGGATGATGCGGTGACGCAGGAATCCATGGTGGTCGATGGCGAGGAGAAGGACAACCGCTCGCTGGCACTGTCGCGCGCCATGGCGACGCTCAACCCGCGCGAGCGCCGTATCATCGAGGCGCGCAAGCTCGTCGATGATCCGATCACGCTGGAAGAACTTTCGACCGAGTTCAACGTGTCGCGCGAGCGCGTGCGCCAGATCGAGGTCAGGGCGTTCGAGAAGCTGCAGGAAGCGGTGGTGAAGAACCTCGCCGTGATCGAGGCACGACCCGTGGACAGGCCGCAGCTGGCGGCGGCGTAAGCCTTCACCTGTCTGGATATGCAGTTTGGGAGCGGAATTTCCGCTCCCATTTGCATTGCAAATCAGCCCTTATGCGATTATAGCCTCCTCATTCCCGATTAGTCAGAGCCTTTTGCTCCCCGCCGACGGGCCGGCGGACGAAACAGCTTTGACTTGAACACACGCGCAGGAGACGACCTCATGACGACGCTGCTGATGCCGAAGGCGACCGCTGTCTGGCTGGTCGAGAACACCAGCCTGACGTTCGAGCAGATCGCGCATTTCTGCACGCTTCACCCGCTTGAGGTGAAGGCCATCGCGGATGGCGAGGCGGCGACCGGCATCAAGGGTTTCGATCCGATCATGCACGGCCAGTTGACCCGCGAAGAGCTGGACAAGGCGCAGGCCGATGCCGGGCATCATCTCAAGCTGTCGGTATCCAAGGTGCGCCTGCCGGAACCGCCCAAGCGCAAGGGTCCGCGCTACACGCCGCTGTCGCGCCGTCAGGACCGGCCCAACGCCATCCTCTGGCTGCTGCGGAGCCACCCTGAAGTGAAAGACGCGGCCATCATGCGGCTCGTGGGAACCACGAAAAGCACCATCGCCGCTATCAAGGAGCGCACGCACTGGCAGTCATCCACGCTGTCACCGCTTGATCCCGTGACGCTGGGCCTGTGCTCGCAGATCGATCTCGATTTCGAGGTCAACCGCGCGTCCAAGGACAAGCCGGAAGCACCGGTCGATACCGGGCCTACCTTGCTCAAGGCAGAGGACACGACGGGCGAAAAAGCGGACAAGGACGGCGATCTGGATGTCAGCGCCGTGTTCGCCAAGCTGAAGCAGTTGAAGGCCGCTGACGAGGAGTGAGATTTCTTTGCTTCTCCCAAAGGAGAGGGAAAGGCCAATCAAGCATTATCCGCGCGGATCGCCCCGATCACCGCTTCCGTCACCTGACGCGTGTTCGCCCTGCCGCCCAGATCCGGTGTGTGCAGCGCCGCATCGCCCGTCACGCGCTCGATGGCGCGCATGAGCCTTGAGGCCGCCGCTGGCTCGCCCAGATGCTCCAGCATCATCACGGCGGACCAGAACGTGCCGACCGGATTGGCGATGCCCTTGCCCATGATGTCGAAGGCCGACCCGTGGATCGGTTCGAACATCGACGGAAACTTGCGCTCCGGATTGAGATTGGCCGTCGGTGCGATGCCCAGCGACCCCGCCAGCGCCGCCGCCAGATCCGAGAGGATGTCGGCATGCAGGTTGGTCGCGACGATGGTGTCCAGCGTCTGCGGCTTGAGGGTCATACGCATGGTCATGGCATCGACCAGCATCTTGTCGCTGGTCACATCAGGAAACTCCTTTGCCACTTCAGCGGCAATCTCGTCCCACATCACCATGGCGTGGCGCTGGGCATTGGATTTCGTAACGACAGTGAGCAGCTTGCGCGGGCGCGATTGCGCCAGCCTGAAAGCAAAGCGCATGATGCGCGCAACGCCTGCGCGGGTCATCATCGAGACATCGGTCGCGACCTCCTCCGGATGGCCCTGATGCACGCGCCCGCCAACACCGGAATACTCGCCTTCGGAATTTTCGCGCACGATCACCCAATCCAGCTCCGGCCCCGAAACGTGGCGCAGAGGGCTGGTGATGCCTGGCAGGATGCGCGTGGGGCGCACATTGGCATACTGATCGAAGGGCTGGCATATCGCGAGGCGAAGGCCCCATAGAGTGATGTGATCTGGTATTTCGGGATGACCCGCCGAGCCGAACAGGATGGCATCGTGGTTGCGGATCAAGTCACGGCCTTCCGTCGGCATCATGCGGCCGTGGCGCTTGTAATAGTCTCCACCCCAGTCGAAGTGATCGAAGGCAAGGCCGAAGCCGCCATCGCGCGCAGCCAATGCCTCCAGCACCTCGACGCCCGCGGCGATGACCTCTGTGCCGATGCCGTCGCCGGGGATAGCTGCGATGCGGTAGGTTTTCATGGCAGGCTGCTGCTCCCGTTGTGCTGATATGCGGCTCATATCTCAGCCCTTCCGGTATCGCCAGCAATGATGCACACTATCAAAGCCTGTCGGAAATCGCGCTGCACGATGGCTGCGAAGCGAAGGTTGCGGGGAGGAAAGAATGTCTGTGATGCGGAAAGCGATTTACCGGTTTCTAACGGCTCTCGTCACGCCGCTGCTGGCGATTGTCGTGCTGGCCGGACCCGTGACAGCGCAGACCTATCCCAACCGCCTGATCACCATGGTGGTGCCTTTCGCAGCCGGCGGGCCGACCGACGTGATCGCCCGCATCATGGCGGATCACATGGGCCGCACACTGGGCCAGAACATCGTGGTGGAGAACATGGCTGGGGCCGGCGGCACGACGGGATCGCTGCGGGTCGCGCGGAGCACGCCTGACGGCTACACCATCCTGATGGGCAACCTGGGCACGCATTCGGCCTCCGTCGGGCTCTATCCGCAACTCGCCTATGACCCACGCACGGATTTCGCCCCCGTGATCAATGCCGCTGGTACGCCCATGTTGATCTCGGCCCACAAGGACTTTCCCGCCAACACACTCCAGGAGTTGATCGCCCTCGTGAAGGCCAACCCCTCGAAGTACAATTACGGCCATGGCGGCATCGGTTCGACCTCGCATCTGACCTGCATCTTCTTCCACCACCTCATCGGCGCGCCGGTGCAGCAGGTGCCGTTCCGCGGGTCCGGACCGGCCATGCAGGCGTTGCAGGGCAAGCAGCTGGATTATGTCTGCGATCAGACTGTCGGCATTGTGCCGCAGCTCGCCAGCCTCAAGACCTATGTCGTGGCCACGCCTGCCCGGATTGACGTGGCGAAGGACGTGCCGACGAGTGCCGAAGCAGGCCTGCCCGCCTTCCAGGCCGTAGGCTGGAACGCCGTTTTCGCGCCAAGGGACACGCCGAAAGACATCGTGGATAAGCTCAACGCCGCCGGACGCGCGGCTCTGGCGGATTCGGGCGTGCGCAAGCGCCTGCTGGATCTGGGCTGCGATATCGCAGGCGACAGCGGCCAGACACCGGAGGCTCTGGCCGCCCATGTCCGCGCCGAGATCGACAAATGGGTGCCGGTGATCAAGGCGGCAGGCGTTACGGCAGCGAACTGACGCCAGCCTAAGCCTTCAGCAGCACCGGTTCGCCATGCGGCGTTTCCCGCGCGGCGACATCCCACTGGTCGCGCAGCACGCCCAGCATGCCCGCACTGGTGACACCCTTGGCAACAACGAGCTTTTCCAGCGCGTTCAGCCAGTGGCGATAATAAGTGCGCCCGGAATCGGGATCGCCCAGCGTCTGCGCGCGACGGATTTCGGCGGACAGTGTCTGCGCCCATTCGCTCCAGGTGAAAAGGCCGCGCTCGTGCAGCATGACTACCATGGCGAAGGCCTGCGCTTCCCACGGAGCCCTGAAAGCGGCTTCATCGCCATCCAGACCTTCCAGCCGCAGCTCGGGGATATCAGACGGCAGGGCGCAGTTGGTCATCGCTTCTTCTTCCGGACCGCGACCTTTTCGAG
>CAXTUM010000285.1:0-4570 GCA_964247205.1 uncultured Beijerinckiaceae bacterium | reverse complement strand
CGCAGCAGCATGCGCCTCCCGGGCTCGCCCATGCCCAGCTTCCACCACCACCATGGCGATCCCAGCGTGGAGACCGCCGCGACGACCCGGATGTTGGTGAGAACGCGCGTGATCGGCTTCATCGGCTGCGGCATCCCGAATGTCGCATAGGGCACCCACACCCGGTCAAGCCAGCCCTTCAGCATGGCGGGCGGGCCATACCACCATGTGGGATAGACGAAGATCAGCGCCTCGCACCAGCGAAGCGCCGCCAGATGCTCCGCCACGGCCTCCTCGTTGAGGCCCGGCGTGTGGTAATCCGTACGCCCCTGCGCCGAGAGCACGGGGTCAAACCCCATGCCATAGAGATCGAGCACCCGCGTCTCATGCCCCGCCGCCGCGAGCCCGAGGATCACGCGGTCGCGCACCGCCGCGTTGAAACTCGCCTCCAGCGGATGGCAATAGACAATGAGTGCTTTCATGCGGGCAGGCTCCGGCAGGGCAAATGAATTCAATCGACCGGATTTCACTGCTTCTAGCAGCCCCTGCCAGCATCGACGCCACCATCGGTCATGAAAATGCGGCAGCTGTCAACGTGCAGGCGCTTTTTCACATTCCCGCGCCACACACCGTTGACATCACCATGCGACGCAGCCAATAGAGGCTCGGCACCTGCCCAGGTGGCGGAATTGGTAGACGCACTGCCTTCAGGTGGCAGCGCCGCGAGGCGTGAAGGTTCGAGTCCTTTCCTGGGCACCATTCATCGAACGACCACAGAAAAACCGCCGCATCACGGCGGTTTTTCTGTGTTTCTCGCATACCGCGTTTGTGATTTGGTTGTCATCGGAAGCTATGGTCATTCATTTTTGCGGAGGAAATAATGAGAGGACTATTCAAGATTGGTGCATCGGCAACGTTGCTGACAAGTCTGGCAATGTCGGCGCTATCCGTTCCCGCCGCCGCCCAATCGAACCGCGTCCAGATCAGGGGAGAGCTGGTCGACACGTTCTGCACGGTCTCCGAGATCATGTTTGCGTCCGGCACCGCGCATTACCAGTGCGCGGTGTGGTGCGCGGTCGGCGGCGTTCCCGTCAGCATGCGGGCGGAGGATGGCGAGCTCTACATGATCCTGCGCATCGAGGAGGATGACACTTCCGCAGCCAATCCAAAGCTGGTCCGCATCCAGGGCCATGAGGCAACGGTCGATGGCGAATTGATCCGGCGCGACGGCGTGAACTACATTCTCGTGACCACGGTCGCCGATGACAAGGGCGTGGTGAAGCTCACGCATGAAGAGCACGGCATCCAGCCGTTCGGCAACTGACGAGGTCATGATGCGCATCGCAGGCCTTACTGCCGTCGTTCTCCTCCTCAGCCCTGCAGCCATGGCGGCGGAAAGCATCGGCGGGCAGCACGAGAAAATCACCGAAATCAATGGCAAAGTCGTCGATCTGCTGTGTGAACTGACAAAGCGCTGCGTGCCTGACTGCGGCGCGGGAAAACGCCAGATGGGCCTTGTGCTGGCCAGCGGCAGGCTGGTCGCCGTGGTCAAGGGACCGGCGGATTTCGGCGGCGCGCTGGCCGACATCGCGCCGCTCTGCGGCAAGACGGTCACGCTGGACGGCATCCTGTTCGAGAATCCGAAGATGCATCTCTTTCAGGTGCAGGGCATCAAGACTGATCCCGCCGCAGCTGCCTTTACGCCTGCGGACAGGTTTCTGAAGGATTGGGAGGCCAGGAACGGCAAAGCCGATGAATGGTTCCGCAACGATCCGCTGGTGAAAGAAACCATCACGAAGAACGGCGTGCTGGGCAAGCCCGGCCTTCGGCCGAAACCGCAATGATGACGCGCACGACACGGCGCGCGGTTCTCGGCGGTATCGCGGCAAGCGCCTTGATCAGCCCTGTTGCCGCGCAGCAGCCAAAGCCCGATCCGCTGGCGTCCCGCTTTGGCGGGCCGTTCGCTCTGACCGATCATGCGGGCAAGCGCGTCACCGACCTTTATTACCGCGGGCAGTATCTCGTGGTCTATTTCGGCTTCACGCGCTGCACCGACGCATGCCCCATCGATGTCCCCAATATTGCTGCTGCGATGGACCGGATCGCTCCGCTGGATGCACGCGTCCAGCCGCTCTTCATCAGCGTTGATCCGGAGGATACGCCTGAAATTCTTAAGACCTATGTCGAGGCCTTCCATCCGCGCCTTGTAGGCCTGACCGGATCGGAAGCGGAGCTTGCCGCCGTTGCGAAGGCTTACCGCGTGCATCGCTACAGGGTGCAGCGGCAGTCGTCGATTGGTGGGCCACGCCACCATGTCCCGCAGCAGGTTCAGGTGACGCCTGTGCATGGCGACAAGGCGCATTCACCGGGCCAGAATTTCACCATAGATCACGGCACGCTGACGTATGTGATGGGACCGGATGGCAAGTTCCTCACACTGATCCCGCGCGGGGCAGGCGCTGACAGGATTGCGGCTGTGCTCAGGAACTATGTGAAGGCATAACCTTCCCTACACCCAGCCCTTTACACGCCGCACCACCTCGCTCGTCGAAATCCCGTAGCGGTCATGCAGCGTCGGCAGAGCGCCCGCATCCAGAAACTGGTCCGGCAGCGCAATCTGCCGGAACCGCCCAGGCCGAGTATCGGAGCGCATCAGCGCCCCGGCCACCGCTTCGCCCAGACCGCCGACAATCGTGTGGTTTTCGAGCGTGATCACAGGGCGTGCCGTGCGGTTGGCTTGTTTGAGGATGGTCGCCTCGTCGAGCGGCTTGATCGTCGGCACATGCAGCACGCCGACTCTGATGCGGTCCTTCTCCAGCTCCTTCGCCGCTTCCAGCGCACGCATGGTCATCAGGCCGGTCGAGATCAGCAGCGCATCCGGGCCATCCCGCAGCATCTTCGCCTTGCCCAGCTCGAACGTGTAGCCGTACTCGTCGAGCACCAGCGGGACGTTGCCGCGCAGCAGCCGCATGTAGACCGGCCCTTTGTGACCCGCGATGGCAACGGTCGCCTGCTCGATCTCCAGCGCGTCGCAGGGGTCGATGATCGTCATGTTCGGCAGGCCGCGGAAGATCGCCAGATCCTCCGTCGCCTGATGGCTGGGGCCGTATCCCGTGGTCAGGCCGGGCAGCGCACAGACGATTTTTACATCGAGCTTTTCCTCCGCGATGCACATGCAGATGAAATCATAGGCGCGGCGCGAAGCGAAGACAGCATAGGTCGTGGCGAACACCGTGAAGCCCTCGCGCGCCATCCCGGCGGCAGAACCCATCAGCACCTGCTCCGCCATGCCCATCTGATAGAAGCGATCCGGATAGGCCTTTGCGAAGACGTGAAGATCGGTGTATTTCGACAGATCAGCCGTCATGCCGACAATCTTGGGGTTGCTCTCGGCCAGCTTCGTCAGCGCATGACCGAAGGGCGCGGGCATTGTCCGCTGGTCAGGCCCGGCGATGGAGGCGATCATGGCCGAGGTCATCAGCCTTTCGCCATTCGGGCCAAGCTTGACCGTGCGGGGCGTGTATTTATCCAGCGGCATCACGCCCTCCCTGCATCGAGAACAGCGATGGCCGTGGCCCATTCATCGGCTTCCACACGCATGAAATGGTTGCGCTCCCGCTCCTCCAGGAACCCCACGCCCATGCCCATCTTCGTATCGCAGATGATAACGCGCGGGCGGGGCTCATCCAGCGCCTTCGCCGCATCAAAGGCTGCCACCAGTGCATTGATATCATTGCCATTAACCCGCTGGGTATGCCAGCCGAAAGCCTCCCACTTCGGCCCAAGCGGTTCGAAATTGGAGATTTGCGTGGACGGCCCGTCGGCCTGCATGTTGTTGACATCGACGATGCAGACGAGATTGCCAAGCTTGTGGGAGGAAGCCGCCATCGCCGCCTCCCATGTCGAACCCTCGTCCAGTTCGCCGTCCGACATGAGATTGTAAACCCGGGCCTGCGATTTCTTGTGCCGAAGCCCCATCGCCATGCCCAGCGCCACCGTCAATCCCTGTCCCAGCGATCCACCGGTGATCTCCATGCCCGGCGTATAAGCCGCCATACCAGACATCGGCATGCGGCTGTCGTCGCCGCCGTACGTCTCTATCTCGTTTTCGGGAAGAATTCCCGCCTCGATCAGTGCAGCATAAAGCGCAATGGCGTAATGCCCGATGGAGAGGCAGAACCGGTCTCGCCCTTCCCATTCGGGGTCATGCGGCTTGTAGGTGAGGGCGTGGAAATAACTCACCGCCAGCAGATCTGCAGCGCCGAGCGCCTGCGCGATATAACCCTGACCCTGCACCTCGCCCATGCGAAGCGCATGGCGTCGGATGTGATAGGCGCGGTCGGCGAGTGTCAGGTTCGGCAAGTGCGGCGAACTGGTCATGATCAGGCAGGTCCCGGCTTATTTGTCTGGTTGTCCGACAAGTTGAACAAGGATAGTCGTGTTGGAAAGAGCGGTCAGTGAATCAGGGCGAGGAAACACATTGCCTCCCCATTGCTCCCTGCCTGCTTCCGCTATAGGGCCGGACAACGACGTTTTCTCAGCCCCGAATCTGGCATTACGGCACCAGAACAACCATCTGGAAGCTAGAGCC
>CAXTUM010000284.1:0-4618 GCA_964247205.1 uncultured Beijerinckiaceae bacterium | reverse complement strand
TTCAAGACACCGGACGCCGTGCTGAAAAAGCAGCTGGAGGTCTACGATCAGGTCGTCGCCAAGAAGTCGGCCGAAAATCCGCTGTTCAAGAAGATTCTCGAGTCGCAGCTGGCTTTCGCCCGGCGCGCCACGCAATGGGAGCAGGATACGGTGGTCAACCGCCGCATGGCCTATGATCATTACTTCGGTCCCAACGGCGTCGCGAAGAAGACCTGATTCTTCCCCTCAACCGACAACCAGTGCTTCCGGCCAGCAAATGCCGGAAGCCTTCCTGTTCCGTACCCGCTGCAGAGGGCCTGGGGATCGCATGCCATGACAATTGAAAAGTTCCTTCACACCATTGATGGTGTGAGCACATGGGTCGGCAAGGCGGCGGCATGGCTGATCGTCGGCCTGATGCTGGTGGTTTGCGCCGAAGTCTTCAAGCGATACCTGCTGAACGCGCCCACGGCGTGGATCTTCGACGTAAGCAACATGTTCTACGGCACGCTGTTCATGCTGTGCGGAGCCTACACGCTGGCGCAGAACGGCCATGTGCGCGGAGATTTTCTCTACAGTTCTTTCAAGCCGCGCACGCAGGCATCACTGGATCTGGCACTTTACATCCTGTTTTTCATCCCCGGCATTCTGGCGCTGATCTACGCTGGTTATTCGTATGCGGGTGATTCCTGGCGCATCGGCGAGCACTCCAACGTCACGGCTGACGGCCCGCCGGTCTATCACTTCAAGACAATCATCCCCATCGCCGGAGCGCTGGTGATGCTGCAGGGCGTGGCCGAAATTGTCCGCTGTATCGTTTGCCTGAAAACCGGCGAATGGCCGAGCCGCCTGCACGATGTCTCCGAGATCGATGTGGTCGGAGAGCAACTCGCCGGCAGCGAGCATGTGGATGAGGAATCGCGCAAGATCGCCATGGAAAAAGCCCAGTCAATTGAAGAAGCCGCGCGTCAACGCGGCCGCGGCGGAGACAGCGCATGAGTTTCCTGACCTCCATCCTCCCAGCCATGAGCGATCCTGCCCTCGGGTTGCTGATGCTCAGCCTCATCGTCGTGGCCATCATGCTGGGATTCCCCACAGCATTCACCCTCATGGGCCTCGGCATCCTGTTCGGATTCAAAGCGTTCTACGACCCTTCCCAGGCCTGGATCGACAACCGGGTCTTCGACCTGATGGTCCAGCGCACCTACGGCGCCATGACCAACGACGTGCTGATCTCCATCCCGCTATTCGTGCTGATGGGCTACGTGATGGAGCGCGGCGCTCTCGTCGACAAGATGTTCTATTCGATCCAGCTGGCGTTCCGGAATGTACCCGCTTCGCTCGCTGTAGCGTCGCTGCTGGTCTGCACGTTCTGGGGCATCGCCAGCGGGCTGGTGGGCGCGGTCGTGGTGCTCATGGGCGTGATTGCTTTCAATCCAATGCTGCGGGCGGGCTACGATGTGCGCCTCGCGGCGGGAGTGATCACGGCGGGCGGCACGCTGGGCATTCTCATCCCGCCCTCGGTGATGATCATCGTCTATGCCGCAGTGGCCGGACAATCCGTGGTCAAGCTCTACGCAGCTGCCATGTTCCCCGGTTTCTTCCTGGCGTTCCTCTATCTCATCTATATCATCGGCTGGGCGCTGATCGATCCGAAGATCGCGCCAAAACTGCCGGAGGAACAAACACGGGTTCCGGTGCCTGACTGGGTGCGCACATTCCAGGCGGCCTATGGCAGCAACATGTTCGCCGGTGCGTCGAAAGCCTTGCTGTCACCCGCGAAAGCCAAAGGCATCACGGCGGAAGACGGCCCGATCAGCATCAGGGGGCTGATCCGGATGCTGGCCTATATGCTGGTCCCTTTCATTATCGTGGCCGGCACGCTTGGTGCCGTCTGGTGGTACGTTGTCATCCACCAGCAGGCGGCGGCGCTCGAGGTTTTCGAGGGCGTTCAGCAGCTGGGGTCCGCGCCCGTCGAGTCCGCGCCGACGCCCGCCGAACAGGGCCCTCCCGCCGGATTCTACATCACCTTCGGCCTCATCGCCGTGGCCATGGCCTTCGTTATGATCCGCTACTACATGCGCATGACCGCCGAGCGCTTCGAAGTGATCCGCCTGCTCACGACCTCCATCGCGCCGCTGGGATTGCTGACGGTCATCGTGCTGGCCGTGATCCTCTTCGGCATCACGACCGCGACCGAATCCGCCGCCGTGGGCGCTGCGGGCGCGTTCCTGCTGGCCTTGCAGGCCCGCACGCTGGACTGGAAGCGCACGAAGGAAGCCGTGTTCCTCACGGCCAAGACGACATCGATGGTCTGCTGGCTGTTCGTGGGCTCGGCGATCTTCTCCGGCGTCTTCGCGCTGCTGGGCGGGCAGGCGCTGATCGAGAAATGGGTGCTGTCGCTTGATCTTTCGCCCATCGGCTTCATGATCCTGTCTCAGGCGATCATCTTCGTGCTGGGATGGCCGCTGGAATGGACCGAGATCATCGTGATCTTCGTGCCGATCTTCCTGCCGCTGCTCAAGCATTTCGCCATCGATCCCATCCTGTGGGGCACGCTGGTGTTCGTGAACCTGCAGGCGGCATTCCTGTCGCCGCCGGTCGCGATGTCGGCGTTCTATCTCAAGGGCGTCGCGCCCAAACACGTGACGCTCAACCAGATTTTCGCAGGCATGATGCCCTATATGCTGATCGTCATCCTGTGCATGGTGATCATGTATCTCTGGCCCGGCATGACGCTGTGGCTGCCGAATTTCCTGTATGGGGCGGGGTGAGTCCTATTGTCATCCCCGGCGGGGGCTCTTGCCCCCCGGGAAGGGGATCCAGACTTGCGACATCTCAAGCGACAACCAGCACCGCCAGACTGGATTCCCTTCCCCTCCGCTGCGCTTCGGCCGGGAATGACAAGGATCTGTTGTTCCGTGAGAAGCTGCGGGCTATTTCTATCTCATCATGGACCAATATCTTGATCCCGATGCACGGGTGCTTGTTCGGCAGGCCGAAGCCCTGAAACGCTCTCAGGCCTCTGGTGTTGACGCACTGGATGATCATATGGAGCGGATTCTGGACAGGCTTGCCGATTTGCCTTCGCTCATTCGAGCACAGCGGGGCGATGATTTCGATGAGCAGATTGATGAGATTCTGTCCTGCATGGATTTGCTTGATGCGAAGCGAGACTGAGTGCCTTCATGAAGGAATGGATCACTCTCATCGTTTTCGTCTTCTACGGCTCGCTCGTTGCCGTTCAGACTTCGTCCCTTTTCCCTGAATTGCACAGCGCAGTTTTTGGCATCACCGATGTGGTCGAATTTCTCAAATGTCTTTTGGTCATGAGATCACCAAAAGACTCCATGGGATACGAGCCTCTCGGCTGGATGCTTCTATGGCTGCCATTTGCCGGTGTCGCACTTCTCTCACTGAACCGCAGCCTTCGCTTTGCCACCCTTACCTACGGTTGGAGCGCAATAGGCGGCGTTGTTCTTGCGATCCTATGGATTGGTATCTTCTTCGCACAAGAGGACCCGGAAATGCCGGGTGGACCGAGCCAGCAACCATTCATCCATCCGGTTCTTCAGATCACCCAGAGCATCATGTCGGCGGTGCTTGCAGCAACTTTTGTGGCTAATTGTCTCATTCGGGCAGCTGAAGCGCTCAGAAAGCTCTGGCAGCCACAGCACTAATCACCCGCTCATACACCATTCACCGGAAGTATGCTTTTCCACCGGCAACAGCCGCGCTATATCCGCAGCCTAGAAACAGATTATTCCGCGCCCGAGGAACCCCCCATGTCCCGCATCACGCTCCGCCAGCTTCTCGATCATGCCGCCGAGCACAGCTATGGCGTGCCCGCCTTCAACATCAACAACATGGAGCAGGCGCTGGCGATCATGTCAGCGGCGAGCGAGGTGGATGCGCCCGTCATCATCCAGGCCTCGCGCGGCGCGCGCAGCTACGCCAACGACATCATGCTCAAGCACATGATGGATGCGGTGACCGAGATCTATCCGCAGATTCCGGTCTGTGTGCATCTCGATCACGGCAACGGACCCGCGACCTGCATGACCGCGATCCAGGCGGGCTTCACCTCGGTCATGATGGATGGCTCCCTGAAGGACGATGGCAAGACGCCGGCGGACTGGGATTACAATGTCGCGGTGACGCGCACGGTGGTCGAAATGTCCCACCTCGGCGGCATCTCCGTGGAAGGCGAGCTTGGCGTGCTGGGCAGCCTCGAAAGCGGCATGGGCGAGGCGGAAGACGGCCACGGTGCCGAGGGCCAGCTCTCGCATGACCAGCTGCTGACCAACCCTGACGAGGCCGTGAAATTCGTGGCCGAGACCAAGGTGGATGCGCTCGCCATCGCCATGGGCACCTCGCACGGCGCCTACAAGTTCTCGCGCAAGCCGGACGGGGCGATCCTCGCCATGAACATTATCGAGGAAATCCATGCCAAATTGCCGAACATGCATCTCGTGATGCACGGCTCCTCCTCGGTGCCGCAGGATCTGCAGGATGTCATCAACCAGTACGGCGGCAAGATGCCCCAGACCTGGGGCGTGCCGGTGGAAGAAATCCAGCGCGGCATCAAGCACGGCGTGCGCAAGATCAACATCGACACCGACAACCGCATGGCGATGAC
>CAXTUM010000283.1:0-4625 GCA_964247205.1 uncultured Beijerinckiaceae bacterium | reverse complement strand
GGCGGCATTTTTCAGCAATACAAGGGTCTCTATCAGGAGTTCGGTGCGAAACGCGTGGTCAATACGCCGATTGCGGAATCCACCATCATGGGAGCGGGTCTTGGCGCGGCGCTTGTGGGAACGCGGCCCGTGATCGAGATGCGCATCGCGGATTTCGTCATGCCCGCCATCGACGAACTCGTGAACCAGATCGCCAAGGTGCGCTACATGTTCGGCGGGCAGGGCAGGGCCAGTGTCGTCGTGCGCATGCCGCATGGCCTGCATCCCGGCTCCGCCGCGCAGCACAGCCAGGTCATCGAAAGCTGGTTCGTGAATGTGCCGGGCCTCGTGGTGGTGGCACCGTCCAATGCGCTCGATCTCGCAGGCCTGCTGCGCAGCGCGGTGCGGTGCGACGACCCGGTTGTGTTCTTCGAGCCCAAGAGTTTCTTCAAGCAGATCGTCGACATGCCGGATGATTGGCCCGCGATTCCTTTCGGCAAGGCGCGTCAGGTCATGGAAGGCGATGATATCACCATCGTCTCGTGGGCGCAGGCGATGCCCGTGGCCGAGAATGCTGCGAAGCAGTTGAAAGAACAGGGCAGGGGCGTTGATTTTTTCGATCTGCGCAGTCTCTGGCCGTGGGACGAGGCGGCGGTGCTGGCCTCGGTCAACCGGACGAAGCGGCTGGTGGTGGTGCAGGAAGGGGTCGGCGCATCGGGCTTTGCGGCGGAGGTGGTTTCCACCATCGCGGAAAAGGCGGACGGGTTGAGAGGTATCCGCCGCGTGGCCTCGCCGCGCATTCCGGTGCCGTTCGCGCCGCAGCTAGAGGCCGCGTGCTTCATCACGCCGGAGATGGTGACGCGGGCGGCGGGCGAACTGTTGTCGCGCTGATCCGTTTTCCGTTGCGAGTCACATGAACTTCGGATTTGATGCAGTTAAAGCCCCTGAAAACAGGGGGCAATCTCTCGGGAGGAGATCACTATGACAGTTCCATTTTCACGCCGAACGGTGCTTCTTGGAGCAACCGCTGCGGGCGTTGCGATGCCATGGGTATCGAAGGCGCAGAGCCTGAAGACCGAATACAAGGTTTCGGTTGTCGGCAACCGCCCAATCACCATGTCGGAAGGCGCCTTCCGCTGGTCCGAAATCGTCGCGCAGAAGAGCGGCGGGCGCATCAACATGAAGGTCTATCCGGGCTCTGCCCTTGTCGGCGGCGACCAGACGCGCGAGCTTGTCGCCATGCGTCAGGACGTCATCGACATGACGGTGTCGTCGACGATCAATCTCTCGCCGCAGGTGAAGGAACTGACGCTGTTCTCGATGCCGTTCCTGATGCCGGACCACAAGGCGTTCGACGCGATCATCAATGGACCCGTCGGGCAGGACCTGTTCAGGATTCTGGCGACGCGAGACGTGGTGCCGCTGGCGTGGGGCGAGAACGGTTTCCGCGAGATTTCCAATTCCAAGAAGCCGATCCGCACGCCGGATGATCTGAAAGGCCTGAAGATCCGCTTCGCAGCCGGAGCTATCTTCTCCGATATCTACACGGCCATGGGTGCAAACCCAGTGCAGATGTCATTCGCTGATCTCCAGCCCGCACTGTCCAGCGGTGCCATCGACGGGCAGGAAAACCCGGTCAATCTATTCCTGGGCCTCAAGATGGACACGCTGGCGCAGAAGCATCTGACGGTGTGGAACTACTGCGCCGATGCCGCGATCTACCATGTGGCCAAGCCGATCTGGGAGAGTTTCTCTGCCGCCGACAAGGAACTGGTGGCTGCCGCCGCGAAAGAGGCCGCAACGGAGAATATCCGGGCGTCGCGCAAGGGACTTGGCGTGCTTGATGCAGACCGTTCGTCCTACGAGGAACTGACGAAACGCGGCGTCGCCGTCGTCAATTCGACGCCGGAAGAGAAGCAGGTATTCGCCAAGGCAACTCGCCCGGTGTTCGACAAATGGGCGCAGACAATTGGCGCTGATCTGGTGAAGAAAGCCGAAGCGGCGATTGCGGCGAGGGCGTGATTCTCTCCGGTCCAGCTTTCAGTCGCAGCAGGCGCTTACCCCATGACTGATCACGCCGATATCCAGGCCCCCGGCCTCAAGCTGGGTGAGGCCCCGCCTGCTGTTTCCGAGAGCATTGAGCGGATCATTGGCGCGGCTGTGATGGGCATCCTGTGCCTTATCACCTTTGCCAATGTCCTCGTGCGCTATTTCACTAACATCTCCTTCGCGTTCACGGAGGAATTGTCGGTGGCGCTGATGGTGATCGGGGCATTGGTCGGGACGGCGGCGGCTTTTGCGGGTGACAGGCACATCAGGCTGACCTTTCTGGTAGAGCGCATGTCCATCCCCAAACAGCGCTTGCTGGAACTGTTCATCCTCGCGGCGTGCCTGGCGCTGTTCGCACTGCTGACATGGCTGGCCATAAGCTATGTCTGGGATGAGTATCGCTTCGAGGTGCTGTCACCGGGGCTCGGCATTCCGCAATGGCGTTATACCGTGGCATTGCCGGTGCTGAGCTGTCTGATCTGCCTGCGCATTCTGGGACGTTTTGTGCGTGTTGCCCGCACGGTGGGTGCCTGATGGTCGCGGAAGGTTCCTTCATCCTGCTCGCGGGCTTCTTCGCCCTCCTGTTCATCGGCATGCCGCTGGGCGTGGCGCTTGGCATTGCGGGCGTTGCTGTGCTGGCGGTCGAAAAGCTGGGCATCATGGCGTTCCCGACCAATGTCTGGACCGGAATCGCCAAATATCCGCTGCTGGCGCTGCCGGTTTTCATTGTGGCCGGCATGATGTTCGAGAAATCGGGCGTGGCCGAAAGGCTGGTGCGTTTCGCAGAGGCCTGCATCGGCAACCGTACGGGCGGGCTGGCCATTGTCGCGGTCATCGTCTGCATGGTTCTGGGCGGTATTTCCGGTTCGGGTCCGGCGGATGCCGCGGCAGTTGCAATGGTGCTGGCGCCCTCCATGCTGAAACAGGGGTATCCGCGGCCCTATATCGCCAGCCTGACGGCCGCGGCGGGCTCGACGGCGATTCTGATCCCGCCCTCCATCGCTTTTATCGTCTATTCCGTGCTGGTGCCCGGTGTATCGCTCAACGCACTGTTTCTGGGCGGTCTGATCCCGGGCTTGCTCGCTGGGCTATCGCTGCTGTTCCCGGCGATCTGGCTGGCGAAGAAACACGGGTTCGGCAGGCCGGACCCGAATGTGGTGAGGCCGCCGATCTGGCAGACCTTCAAGGAGGCGATCTGGGGCCTGATGGCGCCCATCGTGATCCTCGGCGGCTTGCGGTCCGGGGTTTTCACGCCGACGGAAGCGGCTGTTGTCGCCGTGTTCTATGGGCTGTTCGTCGGCGTGTTCATTTACCGCACACTGGATATGAAGAAAATCTATGAAGTACTTGCGCAATCAGCGGAAATTTCTGCCGTGGTGATGATCATCATCGCCCTGGCCTCTGTGTTTGCGCATGCGGGCTCGACGGTCGGCACCTTCGATGCCGCCGCCAAGACACTGATCTCCTTCACCGCGAATGAAACCGTGATGCTGCTGGCGATCACGCTGATCCTGCTGATCGCGGGCATGCTGATCGACGGTGTCTCGATCTTTCTGGTGTTCCTGCCGATCCTGCTGCCTATCGCCAAGACCTATGGCTGGAACCTGACCTGGTTTGGCATCATCATGACCATGAACATCGCCATCGGCCAGTTCACACCGCCCATGGCTGTCAATCTGATGGTGACGTGCAAAGTCGCGGGCTGCACGATGGAATCGACCGTGCCATGGGTGCTGTGGTTTGTACTTGCGATGCTGTGCTCGCTGCTGCTCGTGACGTTTGTGCCCGAGATCGCGCTGTTTCTGCCGAGACTTATGGGGGATTTATAGGGGGTGATATTAAATTTTTGCTTTAAGTATTTGTTAATAAGAAAGAATTTGGCGGAGAGGGAGGGATTTGAACCCCCGGTACCTTGCGGTACTCCGCATTTCGAGTGCGGCGCGATCGACCACTCTGCCACCTCTCCGTGGGCCAGCAAAAACGAAACGTGTCTAAGCCGGTCTGGTCTGGCGGTCCGCATACCCCCGCTTGTTGACGAAAACAAGAGGCATCATCACAGCGCCTCAGCTTCAATGTGTCTTCCCTAGCGTCAACCAGATTGTAAGCCACTGGTGCGAGAATCAGCTAAGGCAAAAAAAATGGAGCAAAAAAATGCCTCCCGATCTCTCAAATGGCGTTTTGCTGCTCCTGCAGTGTCTGGTCTATTTTTTATTCATGGCCGTGATTTTCCGGCTTCGGGGCAAGCTTGGGCTTGGCGTCCTGACCTGCGCGCTGGGCACATTGCATTTCCTCGAGACCTATCTCGCCAGCGTCTTTTACGTGTCAACGCCGATTGGCGTTGTCTCGCCGGGGTCCAGTGTGCTCTTTTCAGGCAAGCTGCTGATCTTGCTGATGATCTATATCAAGGAAGATGCCGCCACAGTGCGCCAGCCAATCTACGGGGTTCTCGCTGGCAATCTCCTGACGCTGATGTTGGCGTTTGTGCTGCGCTTTCATGAAGTTTTTGTCTTTGCTCCCGGTGCGCAGCCGCAGATTGCCTTCATCCAAACCATTGGCGCTCTGATGGTGTGGGGAACGACCCTGCTGTTTATCGACGC
>CAXTUM010000282.1:0-4627 GCA_964247205.1 uncultured Beijerinckiaceae bacterium | reverse complement strand
GAATGAATTTGTCATGCGCCCCGCGACGGTGCGCGTCACCGTGCTGCCGCCGGTTTCACCCCGGTTGGCGATGAGTGTTCCGTCGCTGGCCAGAATGGCGATATTGGGCGGGCGCTTGGGGACGGCGAGCTGATCGATTGGCGGCAGTTTCATCGCATGATAAGCGAAGAACCCCAGCAGGCCGATGAAAGCCCAGACGCCGAGTGTGAAGCTCCAGTAGACCATGCGCCCGAGAAGCGAGCGGCGCGGCCTGCGGCCAGAGCGGGACGCTGTGCGCGATTTCTTGCGGTCACGGCGGGGCGCGGGGCGGTCGTCGTCATCCAGCGCCAGATCATCGCGGTCATCGCGACGGCGGGAATCGCCTTCGAACCGAGGTTCGATGCGGTCTTTGTGTCTGGAGCGCCCCATGCTTCCTCTGGCTGTCTCGCGGTTCACCGTCTGGAATGATCAGCCGGACAGACCGTGAAAATGCCTGATATCACTTTAAGGCGGGTTTAAGGTTGATGGTTAATTGCGCTCAACGCAGACGCATCCGCATCAAAACAGGTACGATACGACAGGAAACATGACGATTCCCGTACCCAGCACGAGGGCGAAAGCCACGAAGAGCTGCTGGACCACGACGGTCTGAAAGGTGTTGTTCATCGTCAATGCCCCGAATCACTTGTGACAGGGATTGCGGGAAAATGTGGCAATTTGCGGATGCGCAGGCGCAGAAGCCCTTACTGCGGACGGAACCAGTCCCAGAAACTGCGCTGCGGCGGCTCAACTGGCTGGGTTTCAATCGCCCCTGTCGCCGGTGACAGGCCTTCAGGCGCGGGGCGGGGTACCGATCGGAAAGCGATGGGCTGACCGCCGCCCTTCGAGTCGAGCTCGTAGATATCCGGGCGGAAATGGGCCGTGCCGTCGGGCATGCCGTAGCCCGTGAAATAGGTCCAGGCCACCGGTACCGGCCTTGCGAGGCGCACATCCCTGCGCTCGCCTTCCGCGATGGCGCTGTCGGTCTCGCCACGGTCCCAGCCGCCATTGCCCGCCAGCAGCCAGGTCACGAGATCGCGCACATCGGCAACGCGCACGCAGCCGGAGGAATGGAAGCGGTTGTCGGCAGCAAACAGGCCTTTCGACGGCGTATCGTGCATGTAGACCGCGAGGTTGTTGGGCATGTCGATGCGCACCTGACCCAGCGAATTGCCCACGCCGGGATCCTGACGCAGCGTGAAATTGGCGGCGCGCTCGGTGCTCCAGTCGATGGAGCGCGGGTTGATTTCCTTGCCGCGCCCGTCCAGCACGCGGATTTTGGCGCGGGTGAGATAGCCTGGATCCCGCTGCATCTTCGGGATGATATCCTTCTTGATGATCGAGCTTGGCACGGTCCATGTCGGATTGAAATTAATATTGGTGATGCGGGTTTCGACCGGAGGGGAAGCACGTTCGGCCTTGCCGACGACCGCCACATAGCGGCGGCGCACCTGCGCGCCCTCGACCGCTTCCACGGATGCGGCGGGAATATTCACGATCACATAGCGCTCACCGAAGCCGAAGCTGGAGGCGCGCATGCGGCCGAGGCTGGCTTCCAGCTGCTGCAGCCGCGTCCCGGCTGGCACATTCATGGCGGTCAGCGTCGGGCCGGAGACCACACCGTTATCGCGCAGGCCATGGCGAATCTGGAAGCGTCGAACACCGTCGGCAACGGCACCGCCAGCATCCATATCGCCTTCGATGACCAGCCGCTCGCGGATCTGAGCCGGATTTCCCGGTGCAACGCGAGACCAGCCGCCCCGCGACACGATCTGGCGATAGCGGGCGGCAGCGGCCTCCGTCGCTTCAATGGATTGCGCGGTGAAAGTCGGGCGGGCGTCCTTCGGCAGAGCCGCAAAGCGTTGCGGTGCCACGGGACGTCTGCGGCGCGCTACAGGGGCAACGGCGCCGGGCGCGGCCGGGGCGGCCTCGGGCGTTCCAGGCGGCGCGGGGGGAGGAGGCGGCAGCGGCTGGCCAAACGAGCCGGACTGCGGCGCTGTCGGCACAGGCTGGAAACCCTGCGCCAGCAAGGGCCCCGCGCCCAGAACGAGGGCGCAGAGCGAGACGGCCAGTTGATGCGGCAGCGCTTTCACAGGATATTTTTCCTCAGAAGACCGCCTCTATGCCATATTTCGATGAACCGGGTCCATCGCGCTGCTTGCTTTCATGCAGCGGAGTCTCGATTCGGCAACACTGCCGCAACCTCAATGCACGGTGGTGGCTGACGGCCCTTCCAGGCCGCGCGTCGCCAGCGCCAGCCAGTCCACGATGTCGCTGAGCGCCTCGTCTCCCGTCTTGCCGCGGCCCCTGGCGTCCGTCTCCAGCGCAATCTGCTGATCGGCGCTGGTGCCGAACGTGAGAATGTTGCGCAGGCCGTGAAGCTCCGGAAGACAATTGAGGGCGATCGCATCCGGCTCCAGCATCGAGATCATGTCCTCCACGATTTCCACCACGGGGCGGACGGTTTTCGTCGCCGCATCAATGAAGGCGCCGTGAATGCCGTGCCTCTGGGCGATCCACTTGTTCTCAAGCGTGATGGCCCGCTCTGCCGCACCGATATCGCGGTTGAGCGCGGGATGATCGACGAGATGGCGGACCAGACAGCGGTACAGCGCCGCGATGCCGATGGTGTGCTCGACCCGGGTGCAGCTGTCAGCGATGCGCAGTTCCAGCGTGGGATATTTCGCGGAGGGGCGCACCGCCCACCAGATATAGCTCTCGTCAGGAATGGCGCGCGTCTGCACCAGCGCATCCACATAACTGCGGTACTCCGCCTCGTCGGCGAAGAGTTCCGGAATGCCCGTGCGCGGCAGCTCGTCATACGCCGCGAGGCGGTAGCCCATCAGGCCGGTCCGCCTGGCCTGCCAGTAGGGCGACGAGGTGGACAGCGCCAGAAACACAGGCAGGAACGGGATCACGCGGCGCATCAGATCGATGCGCATGGACGGATCGGGCACCGAGACATGCACATGCAAGCCGCAGAGGATGTTGCGGGAGCCCACCATCTGCAGGTCATGCATCAGCTTGTTGTAGCGCGCCTTGGTGCTTGCCTTCTGGCTGTCCCAGCGCGCCAGCGGATGGGTGCCAGACGCCGTCACCAGCAGGCTGTGTTCGTCACCTATGGCGGCCAGCATGCGGCGATAGCCCGCGAGCAGATCTTTCGCCGCGCCAAGCTCCTGCGAGGGCGGCGTCGCCACCTCGATCTGGGATTGCAGCATCTCGGGCCGCAGCGCTTCCGGCAGCGCCTGACGGATTTCGGATTCGAAGGCCTTGGGAAGCAGGCGCGCGGCCTGCCGTGTCCGGGCATTCGAGATGAAATATTCCTCTTCGATGCCAAAGCGGTAGTAGTCGAGCATAGGATGCCCTCCGGTCAAATTGCATGGTGGAAGAGGTTTCCTCCAACCTCTTCATGATCGCCCCTGAAACCGGTTTGGTGCGGGATTTGTTCCGTCGCGCGACAAACCTGTTGACCAGCCCGAGCGGCAGTCTGTCGGAAATTCAGCCCAAATTGGGGCACTGCCATAATTAAATTCAAAGCATTGATATTATTCAGGAATATTGTGTCTTGACAGGCTGGATTTATCCTGAAGCGCTGGCATGCGCCGCAAATCAGCAAGACACTCAGAACTCCGGCGCATTTCCCGTATATCGCGGCGGAGACAGCTGTTTCGAGGGGGTGAAAGCCGGAATGCCGAAGGATTTCTGGCCAACATTGGCAGCGGCCTCCGCCAGTTCCTGCTCGACCGAATCAAGCGTGGCGCGGTCCGCCTCAATGTCCCGCTTGAGCTGGATCAGACGCTCGGCCCAGGCATCGGTCAGCTGGTCGCCGGGCGTGGTCGTCAGTGCCGCCAGTTCATCCTCGGCTTCACGGAATTCCAGCATGCGGATGAAATGGTCGAAACAGCGTTCGACGAAGCCTTCATCCGGCAGCGCTTTGAGCACCGGGAACCCGTCGACGAGACGGTGGCCCCAGATCAGTCCGCGCTGCTGGTCCTCGCGGCCATGCATGAAATCGAGGCATTCCATGAAATAGGGATCGAGCAGGTTGTAGAATTCGGTCTGCTCCGGACCCTCATATTCATCGATGACGCGAAGAACATCGGACAGGAAGGTGTCGTAGGTCGTGGTGCCATGCACATCCGACTTGAAATCCCCGCGCAGCTTCAGGCCTGCGATTCGCTCGCGGTGGCGCTCCGTCAGATCAGGGAAATGGATGCACAGGCCAAGGAAAATACGCTCCAGAGCAATGAATTTGGGCGCAGCCGCACCCAGCGTTGCCTCGCTTCCCCTTGAAAGCTTGACCTGTTCGCGGACCCCATTCTTGAACCCCGCCTTCCCGGACCTTTTGCCACCGCCCTGCTCCCAGAAAAACTGGTTGAGCCGGAAGCGCATCGACAGTTCATAGCGCCGCCTGACCAACGGATCGCCGATCTGGGCGATGAGATCCTTGAAAGTTTTCTCCAGCATCGCCTGCCGGTCGGGCGAAGCGGCGTCAAAATGTGCGGTTTCGCGCTGCCAGAGCGCATCCCACAAGCCGGATGACTTACCAGTGACTGCCGCGAAGGCGTCAACACCCTTTGTCTTGATCAGGTCATCCGGGTCCTGCCCC
>CAXTUM010000281.1:0-4631 GCA_964247205.1 uncultured Beijerinckiaceae bacterium | reverse complement strand
GCCAGAGTCGCCGCCAGCGCCTTCGATTGTTTTTCCGCGATATCAATAAAAGCCACCCGCGCCTTCTGCCTGGCAAAGGCTGAAACAATCGCAGCACCGATGCCGGTTCCCCCGCCGGTGATGACAACGGACTGACCCGCGAGATCGGGATAGATGGCTCCTGCCATGATCGTATTCCTGATAAAAACGCTGGCTCTATCTTTGGCTGATTTGGCAGCTACGCCAAGCGCCTTTTCAGACTGGCCTTTGCGCTCTGAGGATCATAAGTGCCGCAAAGGCTGTCAGACCAAGTCCTCCGGTCAGCCAGACAGCGTCGGCTCCCCAGGATTCCAGCGCGAACCCGAAGATCACCGGCGCAAAGGCCTGCAGAATACGACCCGGAGCGTTCAACAGGCCTTGCCGCAGGCCATAGCCCGCAGGGCCGAAGAGGGCGAGCGGCAACGTGCCCTTGGCGATGGTCATCACGCCATTGCCCGCTCCATGCAGCAGGGTGAAAGCGTACACCGCAGGCGCGCCAGTCAGCATGAGAACGGTCACCGCAAAAGGATGCATCATGATGGCGAGCCGGGCCAGGATCAGCGGATGGTAATGCCGGAGGAACCCGAACTCGATCAGGCGGGCGCCAACCTGCGCCGGTCCGATCAGTGCGCCTGCGGCAATGGCAGCGGCAGGCGTCGCACCGGCAGATTCGAGCAATTGCGGCAAATGGGTCGCAAGCGATGTGCTGCAGAACAGCGTGACGGCAAAGACATAGGCCAGCAGCGTCAGCGTCAGAACGGGCGGCTTGGCGCTTTCGTCTGGCGCCGTCGCATCTTTCACCGGCTTCGGCTGCACGCCATTCGGCAACACGAGATAAAGCGGCAGCGAAATCAGCATGTTGACGGCTGCCCAGCCGAGACAGGCTCCCCGCCAACCCCATTCGGCCTCCATCACCGCCGAAAGCGGCCAGCCGACGGTGCTGGCGAAGCCTGCGATGAGCGTGATGCCCGTAATGGATGGGCGCGCCTTCGCACCATAGATCGCGGCAAGGGTGGCGAAGGCCGCTTCATAGAGTCCACATCCCATGCCGATCCCGATCACCAGCCATGCCGCGAACAAGCCGACTGCTTCTCTGGCAAAAGCGAGCAACACGAGCCCAACCGCAAACAGGATGGTCGAGGTGATCAAAAGATTGCGCCCGCCCAGCAGGTCGATTCGCCGTCCTGCAAAAGGCCCAATGAGGGCAGAGGTGATCAGCGCCACCGAAAAAGCCGTATAGACCCAGAGCGGCGACAGCCCGAGATCGCGCGCTATCGGCACAGCGAGCACGGCAGGAATGTAGTAGGTCGAGGCAAAGGCAACGGTCTGTGCTGTTCCAAGCGCCACAACGACGCCCGTGGTCTGGGATGGGCGCAACCTCATCTGAGCGTGAAGCTTCTCTCGAGGTCAGTCACCTGCGTCACTGTCAGATGCCGGACATTCATGCCTATCGACAGCACGGCGAGCTTCGCCGTCTCTTCCAGCTCTTCCATCGCGTAGACTGCTGCTTCCAGCGACAAGCCCGCCACAACCGGCCCATGGTTCGCCAGCAGCACGGCGGGATGGTCCGGCGCTTTGGTGAGGATCAGAGGCTTGATGCTGGCGTCGCCCGGCTTGGTATAGGGCACGACAGGAACGCGGCCCACGCGCATCACGACATAGGGCGTGATCGGTGGAATCGCGTCATCGGGATTGGTATCGGCGAGGCAGGACAGCAGCGTGGCATAGGTTGAATGCAGATGCACCACAGCCTTCGCGGTTGGGCGCGCCTGATAGAACGCGAAATGCAGCGGCAGTTCCTTCGTCGGCGCATCACCGGCAATATGCTTGCCGTCGCGGTCCAGCTTTGACAGCTTGTCGGCCTCCAGAAAGCCAAGGCAGGAATTGGTCGGCGTGAACAGCCAGCCATCGTCCAGCTTCACCGAGATATTGCCGGAGGAGCCGGGCGTGAGGCCCCGATCAAACAGGGACTTGCCGAACCGCACGAGATCGGCGCGCACGATGGCTTCTCTGCTCATGCTGGATCTCCAGCCAGAACCTTGGCAGCCTTCTCGTAGAAATCCAGCCCGCCGAAGTTGCCGGACTTCAGCGCCAGCCGCAGCGGACTCCCTTCGACCGCCAACGCAGGCACGCCAGGATCAATCTCTGGCCCGATGGAGAAGGCCGAAACGCCAAGCGCCGTCACCACAGCGCCCGATGTCTCACCGCCGCCCACCACCAGCCGCATGACGCCAGCATCCGCCAGCCTGACCGCGAGTTCTCCCATGAAGCGCTCGATGGCCTCAGCCACCTTTTCCCGCCCATATTTGTCCTGCATCGCCTTCACGCTCTGCGGCGCGGCGGAGGAATAGACCATCGGCATGGCGTCGATCCGCTCCATGGCCCAGTCGAACGCCCGCTCCACGGACATGCTGCCGTCCATCACGGCATCCGGCAGGAGCCCGAGGACAGGATGGCGTCTGGCGAAGGCCTCGACCTGCGCCAGTGATTGCGTGGAGCAGGACCCGGACAACGCTGCCGCTTTGCCGGACCCACCGGTGAAGGTGGAACCCTTGCCCGACAGCAGCCCCGCCTTCCTGAAATTGGCGGGCAGGCCCAACGCAATCCCCGATCCGCCCGTCACCAGCCTGTGATCCGCAATCGCCTCGCCCAGAGCGAGCAGATCATCATCCACCACGGCATCCGTCACGACGAGACGGCGGCCAGCCTCGGCTTCCTGCGCCAGGGCAGCACGGATCACGCCAGCGCCCTGCCGAACGACAGGATAGGCTACCAGCCCGACCTCGCCCTTCGTCTGCAACCGCAACCAGCGGCGAATGTCAGAGTCACTCATCGGCGTAAGCGGATGGTTGCGCATCCCGGTATCGGACAGCAATTGCCCGTTCACGAACAGATGCCCGTGAAACAGCGTCCGCCCCGTCGCCGGAAACACCGGGCAGACCACGGCGATACCGCCAAGACGCTCCAGCAGCGCCTCCGCCACCGGCCCGATATTGCCATCGGGCGTCGAATCGAAGGTCGAGCAATACTTGAACAGGATCTGCCGGCAGCCCTGCGCCAGCAGCCAGTCCAGAGCAGCCAGCGATTGCGCCACGGCATCAGCCGCAGGAATGGTCCGGCTTTTCAGCGAGACAACGCCCGCCTCGCAGGAAACAGCCGCCAAGCCCTCAGGAACACCGACGAATTGCGTGGTCGCCATGCCGCCCTTGGCCAGCGTGTTGGCGAGATCACTAGCGCCGGTGAAATCATCGGCGATGCAGCCGAGCAGCATGATTGGTTTGCCCTTTGTTCAGCGATAGTGAAACCGCAGGGTCGCAATCTCAAGCATCTGAGACTCGTTTTTGCCCATGACGCGGTAGATGAAGCGATGTTCGCCGGTGATGCGGCGGGACCAGAAGCCGCTAAATTCGTTGCGCAAAGGTTCCGGCTTGCCAATCCCCGTAAAAGGCGTGCGCCGGGTATTCTCAATCAGAGCATTGATCCTGCGCAGAACGCCGATGTCATTCTCAAGCCAGAAAAGATAGTCGTCCCACGCCTGCGATCCGAAGACGATCTTCACGGATGGATCAGCTCGCGCTCAACGCCCTTGCCCTCATCCAGATCCTTGATCGAGGCTCGTAAACGCGCCGCATTCACGGGATTGGACAGAAGATGCAGCGTCTCGTGCAAACCTTCGAGCTCGGACAGCGGCATGACGACGAGCGGCTCATGGTTCTGCCGCGTGACGATCAATTCCTTGCGATCCTGTTCCAGCTTGTCCATGTGCTTCGCCATATTGGCGCGGAATTCGGTGAATGTAACGTGGGACATGATGAAACCTCAGCTGTACAGAATTATGTACAGAAACGACCGTGACGTCAACCCTCTGCAATGCCTACTCCACATCGCGCGTCCATGCACCTTCGCAATAGTCCATTCCGGATGGGCTGTCCGGCGATCTGACAACAATGCCTGTCCTAATCAATTGAGCCAGCATTCGCGCGCCGTGGTCATTCTTCACAACGTTCGCAACCGGTGTGTGGGTGCCAAACATCTGCGCAAAATCATACATGATGACAGTAATCAGGTCGTCATAAGAGGGCTTGGGCAGGCCTTCTGATTCTGCGAGCACAGAGACCTCTTTCGGATCAATCGGCACGCGGAAGATTGCTTCGGCTTCGTCAATTGGGTCGATTAGACCAAGGCGATTAAGGACTATCGCCGCGCGTTCGCAATTCGACTGAGCCATGTGCCACCACAAGCCCTCCTCCGCGCTTGCATAAACACTCCCATAGATCGTCGATGCCAGTTCTCCATAGCTCGGCATTTCTGCGGCGAGCGCAGCTGCAAAGAACTCCTCGACGTCCATCCGCTCCTCAATAAATCGGGAACCGCCGCGTCAGCGCATGCACCTTGGCCTTGACCGCCTCTTCCACCGCAGCATTGCCCGCCTCGCCGTTCTTCGCGAGACCATCCAGCACCTCGGTGATCAGTTCACCCACGCGCTTGAACTCGGCCACGCCGAAGCCGCGCGATGTGGCGGCGGGGGAGCCAAGCCGGATACCAGAGGTGATCGTCGGCTTCTCGGTGTCGAAGGGAACGCCGTTCTTGTTGCAGGTGATATGGGCGCGGCC
>CAXTUM010000280.1:0-4632 GCA_964247205.1 uncultured Beijerinckiaceae bacterium | reverse complement strand
TTACCAATGGTGTGCTCTACCACTGAGCTACCGCAGCATTACGGGCGGTCGGATACGCCGGAACGGGGAAAAGGGCAAGACCTATCCGGCAAGACAAGACCTGTCCCATGATCCAGGACGTTCTCTTCACGCCGCGCAGGCGCGAAAACCCTTCTCGATCTCGTCGCGCTTCAGCTCCCGCCCGATGAAGACGATCTTGGAGGTGCGCTTCTCATCCTGCCGCCAGTCGCGCTGCAGGTCGCCGTCGAGCACCATATGCACGCCCTGGAAGACGAAGCGCTTCGGTTCGCCCTTGAAGGCGAGGATGCCCTTGGAGCGCAGGATATGCGGGCCTTCGGTCTGCACGTAATCGTTGATCCACGGCATGAACTTCTCGGGGTCCACATCGCCGGGAATCTCCAGCGCCACCGATTGCATGTCCTCGTCGTGGTAATGCTTGAGGCCGCCATTGGAATGGGCTGCATGGGAATGACCGTGATCGTGCTTGTGGCTGGGATGGTCGCAATCAGCACCTGTGTGATCATGGTCGTGGTGATGATCATGATCGTGGTCATCGGCTGTCAGGAACGCGGGCTCGATCTCAAGAATACGGTCGAGATCGAAGGCGTTGCGGCCCAGCACCTCGTTGATCGGAATGCTGGCCTTCACCGTCTTGTGCAGCTTCGCATAGGGGTTGATGGCGCGGATGCGCGCTTCCACCTCGCGCAGCTGCTCGGGCGTCACGAGATCGATCTTGTTGAGCAGGATCACATCGGCGAAGGCGATCTGGTTCTTGGCTTCCGGCGCATCCTTGAGGCGGTCCTTCAGCCACATCGCGTCGGCGACCGTGACCACGGCGTCAAGCCGGGCTGCGGCCTGCACATCCTGATCCATGAAGAAGGTCTGCGCCACGGGCGCGGGATCGGCGAGGCCGGTCGTCTCCACGATGATGGCGTCGAACTTGTCGCGGCGCTTCATCAGGTTCTCGATGATGCGGATGAGATCGCCGCGCACGGTGCAGCAGATGCAGCCGTTGTTCATCTCGAAGACCTCCTCGTCAGCGCCGACGATCAGTTCGTTGTCGATGCCGATTTCGCCGAATTCATTGACGATGACCGCGAATTTCTGGCCATGGGGTTCGGTGAGGATGCGGTTGAGCAGCGTGGTCTTGCCTGCACCGAGATAGCCGGTGAGGACGGTAACGGGGATTTTCTCGGGCATGGCAAAGCTCTCGCGTCTGTTCTTGAATCAGCTTCTGGGCTGACAGGCTTTTGGTATCAACATTATATTGTGCCGCATCACCCGAATGTAAGTGAGCGGCAAGGTGCAAATCCGCGGCTGCCGTTGATATTTCCGGGCCGCCCCGAATTCGTCAAAGCCGCGCGATTTTTTTCAAGCAGACAGGTGACGATGCGGCAGGAGCCTCCAGACAAGCCCTTCGCTGCGGCCAAACGCCATTGAGAGGAGATAGAGCACGCCCGCCGCCAGAATGATTGTCGGTCCAGCGGCGAGGCTGGCATGATATGACACGAGCAGGCCAGCACAAGTCGAAATGCAGCCGATGAGCATGGAAATGCCGATCATTGCCGTGATGTCCGCCGACCAGAAGCGGCTAGCGGCAGCAGGCAGCATCATCAGGCCGACGGCCAGCAATGTTCCCAGCGCGTTGAAACCGCCGACCAGATTCAGCACGACCAGCGCCAGAAAGATCAGATGCACCGGCGTGCCTGATCCAGACACGGAACGCAGGAAGCCGGGGTCTACCGTATCCAGCACCAGCGGACGATAGATCAGCGCCATGACACCGAGCGTGATGGTCGATATCCCGGCAAGCAGCAGCAATGTGTCATCGCCCAAGGCCAGCACGGAGCCGAACAGCACATGCAGCAGATCGACGTTGGAGCCCTTCAGAGAGACGATGGTCACGCCGAGCGCCAGCGACAGCAGATAGAACGCGGCGAGTGACGCATCCTCCTTCAGCACGGTGACGCGCGCCACCAGACCCGCCAGCAGGGCCACGGCGAAACCGGCGATCAGCCCGCCCAAAGTCATCGGCCAGATCGAGAGGCCGAAGAGGAGATAGCCCACGGCAACGCCGGGAAGGATGGCATGGGCCATGGCATCGCCGGTCAGGCTCATGCGCCGCAGCATCAGGAACACGCCCACGGGTCCGCCTGACAAGGACAGCGCCAGACCGCCGACGAGTGCGCGGCGCATGAAAGCGAATTCGGCGAACGGCGCGAAGAGCGCATCATAGAGCATGCTCAGAAACGATGCCGGTCAGGCCGCACGGTCACAGACTGCGGCGTGGGGATCATGCGCCTCGATCATGCGGCGGGCGCGCAGCAGGTTTTCGGGCCGCAATGTATCGACCGTATCACCCCAGGCGACGGTCTCGCGCGCCAGCAGCAAGGTCTGCGGGAAATGCTGCCTCACCACATCCATGTCGTGCAGCACGGCAATCACCGTGCGCTTCTCGCCGTGCCAGCGGCTGATCAGGGCGAGCAGGTCCGCTGTGGTTTTGGTATCGATGGCGGTGAAGGGCTCGTCGAGAAGGATCAATCTGGCATCCTGCAGAAGCAGGCGGGCGAACAGCGCACGCTGGAGCTGGCCGCCGGACAAGGCGCCAATCACCCGGTTTTCGAAACCGCCAAGACCAACCGCCATCAGTGCATCGGAAACGGCGTGCCTGTCGGCACGGCTGAAACCGCCGAACAGCCCCTTGCGGCGCCAGTTGCCAGCAGCAACCAGATCAAACACGGAGAGCGGGAAGGTGCGGTCGATATCGGCGGCCTGCGGCAGATAGGCAATGTCCCTGATCTGGATCGACCCCAGCCCGATGCTGCCTTCCAGTGGCTTCAGCGCCCCGGCAAGGCCCTTCAGGAGCGTGGATTTGCCTGCACCATTGGGGCCTACGACCGCCAGAAGGCTGCCAGCGGGCACGCTTCCGCTGAGGTGATGAACGGCGGGGTGCCGGTCATACCCCAGCGTCAGGTCGCTGAAATGGATAGCGGCGGAGGTCATGATCAGAACGCCCACCATACTGCAAACCACAGGACCGCAATCACGACGCTGACGCCTGCCAGACGCTCGGGCGCGGATAACCGCAGCAGCGAAAAATGCGGCTGAGGCGACACAGCGTGATGGTGATGGGCCTTGGACAAACTGTGTACCCCGGGAAACCAGAGAACGAGTTATAGTATAACATTCGCTGGATTGCAAAGGGCTATCAAGGGCCAGCCTTGACCACGCACAGTTTGATTGCAGCTCCAGTCAAAGCCCGACGGGACGCCCCGCCACAGTCACCAGCATCTTTCCAGGCGCCAGCAGGCGCTTTGCCACCCGCTTCGCATCATCCAGCGTCACGGCCTCGAACAGGCTGTTGCGCTTGTCCGTGTAATCGATGCCCAGTTCGTCCACCTGCATGGCTGTCAGGTGATTGGCAATCTTGGTCGAGGTGTCGAAGCGCAGCGCATAGGAGCCGATGAGATAGCGCTTGGCCTTGTCGAGTTCTTCCTCAGTCGGGCCGTCAGATGCCATCCTGGCGATCTCATCGCGGATGACATCCAGCGCTTCTTTCGCACGCTCGTTCTTCGTGGCCGTGCCGCCGAAGAAAAGACCGGTATGAGCGAAAGGATAGAGAGATGACGAGACGGAATAGGCCAATCCGCGCTTCTCGCGCACCTCCTGAAAGATGCGGGAGGTGAAGGAGCCGCCGCCCAGAATGTGATTCATCACGCTTGCCGCGACAAAATCATCATCCTTGCGCAAAAGGCCCTGCATGCCGAAACGGAATGTCGATTGCGGGATATCCAGATCAATGACCTGCAATTCGCCAAGTCCTGCAGGGTTGATCGCGGGAATGGCAACAAGCTCCGCCTTTGCAGGCAAACCACCGAAGATCGCATCAAGCTCGCGCGCCAAGGTGTCAGCGCTGATTGCGCCCACGACCGATATCTTGAGATGCGAGCGCGCCATCAGGCGCTTGTGCATCCCCCGCAGATCATCCGCCGTCACCGTCACGATGTCTTCCGCCAGACCTTCATCAGGCGTGGCATAGGCGTGGCCTGCGAAGGCGCGGGCCATCCACGCCTTGGATGACCGGCTGTTGGGATCATTGGCGCCGCGTTTGATGCCGCCCAGAATCTGCGAGCGCACGCGATCCACCGCGTTCTTTTCAAAATGCGGTGCGGTCAGCGCATGGCGCAGCAGTTCGAAAGCCTTGTCCTGATGGCGGATCAGCGTCTTGAGGCTGCCGCCAATGGCGTCCTTCGATTCCGAGAAGCGCAACTGGATGGCATGCTCGTCAAGGGCTTCCTGAAAAGCGATGGCGTCATAGGGACCTGCACCTTCGTCCAGCATGCCGGACAGAAAATTGGCGAGGCCGGCCTTGCCAACGGGGTCCTGCGCTGCGCCGCCCTCGAACGACATTTCCATCGCAATAAGAGGAACGGCATATTCCTCGATCAGCCATGCCTCGATGCCAATGGGAGAAATCACGCGCTGGATGCGCGAGCCGGTCGAGGCTTGAACCCCTGTGTTTGTTTTCAGCTGGTTCATGCTGCTTCTTCCTTCAGGAGATAGCCGGTCACAGCTATGCGGGGCAGCAGGCGCTTTCTGGCGGCAGCCGTCACATCTGCCAGCGTCACGGCA
>CAXTUM010000279.1:0-4652 GCA_964247205.1 uncultured Beijerinckiaceae bacterium | reverse complement strand
GAAATGAAGCATGGTTCGCCACAAACGCCAAGCAGGCGGGTGACAAGAACCGACGGGCGGCGTTATCACTGCGGGGCAGGAGAGAATCCATGAAGCTATATGATGGCGGCCGCTTCCCCAACCCGCGCCGCGTGCGGGTTTTCCTGGCGGAAAAAGGCATCGCCATGCCGCCGCTCGAGCAGGTCGATCTGGCAGGGATGCAGCAGAAAACGGAAAGCTTCACAGCGCTGAATCCGCTGCAGGCCATCCCGGTACTCGAACTCGATGATGGCACGGTGATTTCAGAATCCGTCGCGATCTGCCGCTATTTCGAGGAGCTGCACCCCGCTTCACCGCTGTTCGGCCGGGATGCCCGCGAGAAGGCGCTCGTCGAAATGTGGAATCGCAGGCTTGAGTTCGGGCTGTTCGCCAATATCACCGCCATCTTTCGCCATGGCCATCCCGGCATGGCCGGGCACGAGGTGCCTCAGGTCAAGGAATGGGCGAACGCCAACCACGACAAGCTCGCAGCCAATCTGCGCATTCTGGACAATCAGCTGGCGCGCCACACATTCGTCACGGGCGACACCTACACAATCGCCGATATCACGGCCCAGATCGCGGTGGATTTCATGAGACTGCCGAAACTTTCGATCCCGGATGACTGCAGCCATATCAGGCGCTGGCATGCGCTGGTCTCCGCCCGTCCGAGTGCGGAGGCCTGAGCCATGCGGAAACTGGGTTTGGCCCTGATCGCGGTTATCACGCACCTCTCACCGTCAGCCGCCACCGACAGCCGCGGCATGCTTTCGGGTGAGGAACTGCGCCGCATGATCTCGGACAATACGGTCACAGGCCGCCACGACACCGGCATGCCGTACAGCGAGTGGCATGCGCCCACAGGCCAGGTCTATGGCCACAACAACCGCGAACCCAACGAGAACGCGTGCTGGGACATCAAGGATAATGCCGTCTGTTACTACTACGCAGGCGGGGCCTCCAGAGGCACCTTCTGCTGGACTTTCCAGCGCGTTTCCGAGACGGGCTACCGCCTCAGGTCCATCGAGAATGGCGTGGAGGCCAGCGGCATCTGGCAGGCCGGAAACCACTATGATTTTTCGGACAACGGCAAGTCCTGGTCCTGCGAGCCGCTGTCGTCGCAGAACATGACGCCGCGGCCCAGGACGCGGCAAGCCTCTCGCTGATGAGGAAAGCTCTGCATCTGGCTCTTTGCCTGCCGCTCGCAACCGCCCATGCCGCAGAACCGGAATGGATTGGCGCCGCAGAGCTGCGCAAGCTCATCACGGACAGCACGATCACAGGTCGCTACGACAACGGCGAGCCCTACAGCGAATTTCACGCGCCGGATGGCCGGGCGCTGGGACACAACAACCGCTCGCCCAACGAGGAAGCCTGCTGGGACATCCGCGACAACACGGTCTGCTACTACTACGCCAAGGGCCGCGCGAAGGGCGAATTCTGCTGGCGTTTCCAGCGCCTCGGCGAGGCGGGCATCCGCGCCAGCCTCATCGACAAGGGCCGCCGCGAGATCATCGGCATCCAGCAAAGCGGCAATCCCTACGATCACACGGACAATGGCAAGCCCTGGACCTGCGACCCTGTGACATCCCAACGGATCACCCCGCGTGAACAAGCCTCTCGATACGCTCGTCGCTGATCTCAAAGCGTGCCGGATCTGCCGGGATGAGCCACGCTTTCTCCCGGCCCTGCCGCATGAGCCGCGCCCGGTCATCCAGATCGCCGCGACCGCAAGAATTCTGATCGCGGGACAGGCGCCTGGCACCCGCGTCCACGCCAGCGGCAAACCCTTCACTGATCCCTCCGGTGACCGGTTGCGGCAGTGGATGGGGCTCGACGAAACCGCGTTCTATGATGCCAGCCGCATCGCCATCGTGCCCATGGGCCATTGCTTTCCCGGCCTCGACTCCAAGGGCGGCGACCTGCCGCCGCGCAGGGAATGTGCACCGCGCTGGCGCAAGCCGATCATCGACGTCTTGCCAGATCTGAGGCTGATCCTGGTGATCGGCCAGTACGCGCGGGACTGGCATCTGCCGGAATGGAAGGGTCAGGGCCTGACCGGAACGGTGATGGCCTGGCGGGAAATCGGCCTGGCGCATCTGGAGCCGCGCATCATCCCGCTGCCGCATCCTTCGTGGCGCAACAGCGGCTGGCTGAAAAAGCATCCGTGGTTCGAGACGGATTTGCTGCCGGTGCTGCGGAAGCGAGTTGGAGAAACTCGGTAGATTTGCTTTTCATATGGAATTCGTATACAGATATTTTCCATATGGAGAGCGCTATGTCTCTGGCCTTGTCACCCTCACCTGATCCGTCTGCTGTTGTGGCGAAAGCTCTGCTGCGCGCGGGCGGGATGCTTGACCTCACACAATCCGATCTCGGTGCAATCATCGGCCTGTCGTCCGCCAGCATGAGCCGTCTGGCCAAAGGCGAAACACGCCTCGCAGGCAAGAGCTTTGAACTCTCCGTGCTTTTCCTGAGGCTGTTCCGCAGTCTCGACGCCATCACCGGCGGCGATGATGCGGCGTCGCGCAGCTGGCTGCGCGGTCGCAATACGGCGCTCGACAACGCCGCGCCGCTGGACCGGATCAAGAGCGTTGAAGGCCTGATTGACGTGGTGGGTTATGTGGACGCCCGCCGCGCTGTCATCTGAAGCGAGACTGTACGCAGGCGAATGCTGGCGCTTCGTGGAAGACCAGCACCGCGTCTCCACCATGCGGCTCGTCGATACGCTGGAGGAGCAAAGCGTTCTTGAAGAATTGCTGGATACCTCAAAGCCGCCGGTGCCACTGGAATGCCAGCATCTCCACTATCTGCTGTTCACGCCCTTCCGTTATCGGCCTGTGGCGCACGGTTCGCGCTTTCGCAAGGCCGGTGATCGCAGAGGCGTGCTCTATTGCGCTGAGGCCATGGAGACTGCGCTGCACGAAGTCGCTTTCTACCGCCTGCTCTTCCTGGCGGAATCACCCGCCATGATCGCACCGCAGCGCCCGGCTAGCATGACGGCCTTCGCCTTTCACAATGGCCCGTCGCGGACAATCGACCTCACAGCCGCGCCATTCTTGGATGATCAAGAGCAATGGGAAAGACTCTCGGATTATCAGGCCTGTCAGGCGCTTGCGTTGACTGCGCGTGAGGCAGGGATCGAAACGATCCGCTATCGATCGGCGCGCCACCCGTCAGGCGTCAACCATGCCATTCTGACATGCGCCCGCCTGTCAGGTCCTCGGCGCGACAGCTACCGACAGTGGTTCCTGCTCGCCGACAGACGCGGAGTCTCTGCCTGGACCGGGCATCCCGAGCGGCAATCCATGCAGTTACCGCTCGCGCTCTTTGATAAGGATCTGCGGCTGGCCTCAATCAAGATTTGAAAAATTCCCCGTTCACTTTTCAAGCCGCGCCACAAGGCTCGACGTATCCCAGCGCTTGCCGCCCATTGTCTGCACTTCGGCATAGAACTGGTCGACGAGCGCCGTCACCGGCAGGGTCGCGCCGTTATGGCGGGCTTCGTCGAGGCAGATGCCGAGATCCTTGCGCATCCAGTCCACCGCGAAGCCGAAGTCGAACTTCATCTGGTTCATGGTTTTGCCGCGGTTCTCCATCTGCCACGATCCCGCTGCGCCCTTGGAAATCACGTCGAGCACCGCATCGATGTCCATGCCCGCCCGCTTGCCGAAATGCACTGCTTCCGAGAGCCCCTGAACGAGGCCTGCGATAGCGATCTGGTTCATCATCTTCGCAATCTGGCCCGCACCCGGCGCACCCAGCAGGCGGCAGGCGCGCGCAAAGCTCATGATCACGGGTTCCGCCTTTGCAAAGACATCGGCGTCACCGCCGCACATTACGGTGAGCACGCCGTTCTCGGCCCCGGCCTGACCGCCCGACACAGGCGCATCAATGAAGCCCACGCCTTTGGCTTTTGCCGCGGCATGAAGCTCGCGCGCCACATTGGCTGAAGCCGTCGTGTGGTCGACGAAGACCGCACCTGCAGCCATGCCTGCGAAAGCGCCTTCTGCGCCAAGCGTCACCGAGCGCAGATCATCGTCATTGCCCACGCAGGCGAAGACGATTTCCTGCCCCCGCGCCGCCTCGGCAGGTATTCTGGCGGCCTTCCCGCCATGCTCCGAAACCCACTTTTCCGCCTTGGCAAAAGTCCGGTTGTAAACCGTCACCTCATGACCCTTGGTCTTGAGGTGACGCGCCATCGGATAGCCCATGACCCCGAGGCCGAGAAACGAGACTTTTGCCATTGAAGAATGCTCCTGTGGTGTGTTGGGGCAACCCATATCCGATGCCTGTGATGAGTGCGAGAGGCCATCAGCGCCAGATGCCGGCAAGGCTATGCTCAAAATTGATGCAATTCACCATTCCTGCGAATAATTGAACAGCCAAACTGCTGGATTTTGAGGCCCGGCTCTTGCCAAAAATCGCGAATGCCGTACGTATCTGCCCCAAGCCAATGAGGCTTGGGGGCAAGCAAAAGCTGTCCCCGTTCTGGAGGAAAACGCATGAAGCGTCGCCAATTTCTGACAGCCGCCACAGTAGGCGCGGCAGCCACGACGATCGCAATGCCCGCGATCGCCCAGTCAGCGCCCGAAATCAACTGGCGCCTGACGTCGAGCTTCCCCAAGTCGCTC
>CAXTUM010000278.1:0-4666 GCA_964247205.1 uncultured Beijerinckiaceae bacterium | reverse complement strand
TGTGCGCCCGCCAGCCCGATGCGGACCGTGCCGCCACCCGCGAATACATTTCGGGCAATTATTGCCGCTGCACGGGCTATCAGGCGATTGTCGATGCCGTCGAGACAACGCTGGCAGGCCGCAAAGGGGCGAAGTCATGAACGAGTTTGTGCGCCCCTCCGATCTGGACCGCCCCAACAGCTATATCGGCCGCTCCGTGCCGCGCCCCAATATCCGCAAGCTGGTGGAAGGCCGGGGCCGTTATGTCGATGACATCACCCTGCCCCGTATGCTGCATGTGGCCTTCGTGCGCTCACCGCATGCTCATGCGCGGATCGTCAGCATCAATGGCGCAGCAGCGAAAGCAATGCCCGGCGTCATCCGCGTGCTGACCGGCCAGGACATCGCTGACATCTGCGATCCGTGGGTTGCAGTTCTGGCTCATCTCAAAGGCATGAAATCCGCGCCACAGCACGCCATTGCCATCGAAAAAGCCTGCTGGCAGGGCGAGGCCGTTGCCGCTGTGGTGGCCACGACACGCGCCGTTGCGGAGGATGCACTGGCGCATGTGCATGTGGACTACGAGCCCCTGCCCGCCGTGCTCGATATGGAGACGGCACTGGATGCCGCAACGCCAGTCATCCACCCGGAGCTTGGCGACAACCTAACGTTCCAGCGAGAGCATGTTCAAGGCGATGTGGAGGCTGCCTTCATGGCTTCGCACAAGGTCGTGGAAGCCACTTTCCACACGGGGCGCCATACAGGTGTCTGTCTGGAGCCGCGCTCAATCCTCGCCGACTTCAACCGGGCGGACAACCAGCTCACGGTCTATCACTCCACGCAGGCCCCGCACATGATGCAGGGCGTGCTGGCCAAGCATCTGCGTCTCAATGAGGGCGATGTCCGCGTGATCTGCGGCGATGTCGGCGGCAGCTATGGCATCAAGGTGCATGTCTATCCGGATGAAGCCGCAACCGCAGCCATCGCCAAGCTGCTGGGCCGCCCGGTCAAGTTCATCGCTGACCGTTTCGAGAGCATGACGACCGATATCCATGCGCGCGACCACCGCATCACCGGGCGCATCGGCATCGACAGTGACGGCAGGATCACGGCCATGGACATCGATGACCGCACGGGGATCGGACCCTATTCGGTCTATCCAAGGACGAGCGCCATCGAAGGTAATCAGGTGGTGAACCTGTGTGGCGGCCCCTATGACTTCACCAATTACCGGGCAAAGACAACGGTGGTTTTACAGAATAAGACGCCGACGTGCCAGTACCGCGCCGTGGGACACCCGATTGCCACGGCGGTGACGGAAGGCCTGATGGATCTGGCGGCTGAGGCAGTCGGCCTTGATCCGGTCGAAATCCGGCGCCGGAATTTCATGAAGGACGGCACCTATCCCCGCGTTTCGCCGTCGGGCATGAAATTCGAGGGCCTGTCGCACGAGGCCTGCCTCGAAAAGCTGCTTGGCCTGATGGACTATCCGGCGCTGCGGGTCGAGCAGGCTGCCTTGCGCAAGCAGGGCATTTACCGCGGCATCGGTATCGCCAGCTTTATCGAACTCACCAACCCCAGCCCGTTCATGTACGGCATCGGCGGCGCGCGCATCTCGGCGCAGGACGGCTGCACCGTGCGCATGGACCCCGACGGCTCCGTCGTCGCCATGTCCGGCATCACCGAGCAAGGGCAAGGCACGGAAGCTATCCTCGCGCAGATCGTGGCGGAGGGCGTTGGCGTCAGCATGGACCGCGTCAAGATCATCACGGGCGATACGCAGGTCACGCCCTATGGCGGCGGCACCTGGGCCTCGCGCGGGGCAGGCATTGGCGGCGAGGCGGCGCTGCAGGCGGCCATCGAACTGAAGCGCAACATACTGGGCGTCGCCGGTGCGATGCTGCAGGCCGATCCCGAAAGCCTTGATATCGCGATGGGCGAGATCACCGACAAGGCGACCGGGCAAGCCCGCATGCCGCTCGCCGAGCTTGGCCGCATTGTCTATTTCCGCGGTGATACGCTGCCGAAAGACCTTTCGCGCGAGATGATGGTGACGAAGCATTTCATCACCAAGGAATACCCCTTCGCCTTCACCAACGGCATTCAGGCAAGCTGGCTGGAGGTGGACACGGATACCGGCATGGTGACGCTGCTGAAGCACTGGTGCGTCGAGGATTGCGGCCGCATCATCAACCCGATGCTGGTGGACGAGCAGGTGCGCGGCGGTGTGGTGCAGGGCATTGGCGGGGCGCTCTACGAGCATTGCATCTATGATGACCAGGGTCAGCTGACGACGACATCTCTGGCGGATTACATGGTGCCGATGGCGGCGGAGATGCCCGATATCATCGTGGGCCATGTGGAAACGCCGACGAAGGAATCCCTGCTGGGCGCGAAAGGCGCGGGCGAGGCGGGAACGGCAGGCGCACCTGCCGTGATCATGAATGCGATCAATGATGCACTGTCACCTTTCAAGGCAAGGGTGACGGCGATGCCGTTCACGCCGATGCGCATTCTGGAGGCACTGGGGAAAGCATGAGCATCCGCGCAAGGTGATCTTGCGCAAAAACGCAAGCAATTGCTTGACGCCGCAAGCGGCAGGCGACAGTTCAGTACGAGGGAAACATAAGCGGCGGAAATGCCGTCTTGAGGAGGAAACGAGATGATCCAGACACGCCGTCAGCTTCTGCGCACAGGCGCGGCCGGAACCGCCGCCACCCTGTTCATGCCCAGCATCGTGAAAGCCCAGTCGAGCATCACCATCGCGATCGGCGCGAGCCATCCAGTGCAGAATCTCTGGGTCTATCACATGAAGAACTCGTTCCAGCCCGAGGTGGACAAGGCGCTGGAAGCTGCTGGCGGCAAGTTCAAGATCAACTGGAAGGAAGCCTACGGCGGCACGCTGTACAAGTTCACCGACACGATGAAGGCGGTGCGCGACAATATCGTGGATATCGGCTTCGTCGGCACGCTGTGGGAGGCGGATTCCATGCCGCTGCAGAACGTCACGTATTTCACACCCTTCTCGACGGGCGATCACAAGACGCTGATCAACATCTTCGACAAGCTGCATGACGAAAATGCCGCCATGAAAGACGCCTGGACGAAGAACAACATGGCGCCGCTGGCGTCCTTCGCGACAGAAACCTACCATGTCTGGTCGAACTTCCCGATCAAAACGATGGACGATCTCAAGAACCGCCGCATCAATGCTCCGGGCACCTCTGCGAACTGGCTGCGCGGCACGGGCTCGGTGCCGGTGGATGGTGCGCTCACGACCTATTACACCAACATCCAGACCGGCGTCACGGAAGGTGCTCTTTCGTTCGCATCAGGCATCCTGCCGACGCGGGTGTTTGAGGTGGCCAAATATGTGACCGAGGTTGACCTCGGAGCCATGTATGTCGGTGGCATTGGCATCAACAAGCGTACCTTTGATCGCCTCGCACCTGAAATGCAGAAGGTATTCTCCGACGTCGGCCGCATAGTCTCGCAGCGCCACGCAGCGGATATCACGGCCCGCAATGCCGCCGCCGTCAAGGAAATGACCGAAAAGGGTGCTGTTGTTTCCAAGCTGGCGGATGCCGAGCGCGAGAAGTGGATCAAGGGCCTGCCCAACATCGCCAAGACCTGGGTGGATGCCAGCGGTCCTGCCGCCAAGAGCGTGCTGGATGCGTATTTCAAGGAACTGCGTGCGGCAGGCTCCAAGCCCGCCCGTGACTGGGACAAGGAAGGCGCGGCCTGAGGCCACCTGATGCCGGGGCCATCGTTTTTGACGGTGGTCCTTTTTTTACGGTTTCCTGAAAGTCCCGCCCTTGTCCGAAGGCCTTCTCCCCGACGAACTGGAAAAAGCCGCCCCCGTCGGGCCGTCTGATCCCATAACCCGTCTCACCGATATCATGGCTTCGATCGGCACGGTCTGGACCTTTCTCCTGATGCTGCTGATCGTGGCGGATGTGATCGGCCGTAGTTTCCTGTCGCTTCCAATCACAGGGGTCGCCGAGGTCGCGGGCCAATCCGTAGTCGCCATCGTTTTCCTGCAGCTGGGTGCCGCCATCCGCCAGCGCCGCATGACACGGGCGGACTTTTTGATTGATCCGCTGGTCAAGAAGCAGCCTGCTGTCGGACGGCTTGTTGAAGCGCTTTTCTCGCTGCTGGGAGCCATCGTGCTCGGACTTCTGGCCTATGCGTCGTGGCCTGGACTGATTGATGCATTGGGTGGGCGCGAGTTCTTCGGCGTGCCGGGAATCTTCACGATCCCGACCTGGCCGTTCAGGGGTATCATCTTTGTCGGTGCGGCGGTGGCAGCTATCGTCTACTTCGTTCTGGCCCTTGAAGAAATGATGCTCTCACGGGGAGCAGGAGCCCGGACATGAGTGATCTTTCCATCGGGTTCATGCTCATCGCCGCCATGGTCGGGCTTGTGGCAATGGGTCTGCATATGGGCGTCGCACTCGTCGGCCTTGCGATGATCGGCGTCACTCTGATCCGCGACAATCCGGAGCTGGCGCTTAAACTCGCGGCCATCGCGACCTACAGCGGCATTCAGGATTATCTCTTCGCCACCATTCCGCTGTTCGTGCTGATGGGCCTGCTCGTCAGCATCTCAGACGTGGGAAAGGACACATTCGATGTGGCACAGCACCTGCTGCGGCGCGTGCGCGGCGGCCTCGGCATTGCGACAGTG
>CAXTUM010000277.1:0-4687 GCA_964247205.1 uncultured Beijerinckiaceae bacterium | reverse complement strand
AGGGAGGTCGTCGGGCGTGGCAGGGATCGAACTGCAGCACGTCTCCAAACGGTTCGGACCGGTCGAGGCCGTATCCGACCTGTCGTTGGAGGTTGGATCGGGAGAATTCGCCGTTTTCCTCGGGCCTTCCGGCTGCGGCAAGACCACGCTCCTGCGCATGATCGCGGGACTGGAGGATGTGAGCAACGGCGAAATCCGGATCGGCGGTGAGCGGGTCGACCAGCTCGCGCCAGGCCAGCGTGGTGTCGCGATGGTCTTCCAGCACTACGCTCTCTATCCGCACATGAGCGTCTACGACAACATGGCCTTCGGGCTGAAGAACATCGGCGTGGCGCGTGCCGAGATCGGCCGAAAGGTGACAGCTGCGGCCACTATGCTGGAGATCGAGCCGCTGCTGCAGCGCAAGCCCACGCAGCTCTCCGGCGGGCAGAAGCAGCGCGTCGCCATCGGCCGCGCCATCGTCAAGGAGCCGAAGGCTTTCCTGTTCGACGAACCGCTCTCCAACCTTGACGCGGCGCTACGGTCGCGCACGCGCATTGAGCTGGCGCGACTGCACCAGCAGGTGAAGTCGACGATGGTCTTCGTCACCCATGACCAGGTCGAGGCCATGACGCTCGCGACCCGGATCATCGTCATGAACAAGGGAAAGATCGAACAGGTCGGCACGCCGATGGATGTTTACCGCAGGCCTGCCACTAAGTTTGTCGCGACCTTCGTCGGCACGCCGGCGATGAACGTTCTGCCGGGCGTCCTCAGCGAAGGCGGCGGCGGCATGGCTGCGGTGATTCTGAAAGATGGCAGCCGGATCGAAACGGCGGTGCCGGCCGCGCGGCTGAACGGCGCGCGCGAGATCGAGATCGGCATCCGCGCCGAGCATGTCGGCAGCAAGGGCTCCATCCCCGCGACAGTCGAGGTGGTCGAACGCCTTGGCGACCGGGCGCTTGTCTATGGCAGGCTCGGCGACGGTGCGGTGGTCACCTTCGAGGAGGCCGGCGATGTCGGCCTCTCCATCGGCGATCCGGTGACGCTCTCCTTCAGCCGCGAGCAGGTTCACATTTTCGACGCCCGCGGGCGCGCCCACCACGCGGCGTGAGGGAGGAGCGGGATGACGGTTATGACCGACCTTGTCATTCCCGCCGCAGCGCCTCACCGGAAAGCGCAGTCCGCCAGCCGTGATCCCGAGGCCGTCGGCCGCCGTTCCTTGTGGAACATCCTTTTCGTCGCCCCCTTCATGCTGGTCTTTGCGACACTGGTGCTGCTGCCTGTGGCGCTTGGCGCCTGGCTCAGCTTCCAGGATTACGACATGCTGGGGGGCTACCACGGCCCGGTCGGCATCAAGAACTACCTTGAGCTTTGGAACGACCGCATCTTCATCCGCGCGGTCTGGAACACGATCTGGTTCGTGTGCCTGACGGTGCCGGCTTTCGTGGCGATTGGCCTTTTCCTGGCGCTGGCCCTGAACAATTCCTGGCGGACTAGCGCAATCTTCCGCTCGATCTTCTTTGGCTCGTCGATCCTGTCGGTGACGATCGTCACGCTGATCTGGCGTCTTGTCTACATGCAGGACCGCGGCCTCATCGCCAACATGCTTGCGCCTCTTGGCGTGCCGGCTCCGGCCTTCATCACCAGCGAAGCGCTGGCATTGCCCGGCATCGCCATCGTCACGGTCTGGTGGATCATCGGCCTGCCGATGATGCTGTTCCTGGCGGCGCTGCAGCAGATTCCGCGAGAGCTCTACGAGGCGGCGGCGCTTGACAACGCCTCACGCTGGCGCACGCTTGTCTCGGTGACGCTGCCGGCGATCAAGCGGACGGTCATCCTTGTCGCCGTGCTGGAGGTGGTGCTGCAGTTCCAGCTCTTCGGACAGGCGCATCTGATCACAGGCGGCGGTCCCAACAATTCGTCGCGGCCCATCGTCATGTTCATTTACGAGGCGGGCTTCCGCGACTGGGCGCTGGGCTATGCGGCAGCCGCCTCGCAGGTGCTCTTCGTGCTGATGATGGGCGCGGCGCTGCTGCAGATGTGGCTCGGCCGCACGAAAGCGGAGGGCTGATTCATGGCCTTCGGTAATTCCGCACGGCTCGATTTCGGCGACAAGGTGATTCTCGGCCTGGTGGCCGGGCTCGCCATCCTTTGGCTCGCTCCGATCCTCTGGGTGATCGGACTCTCCTTCAAGCCCAACGAGGTGCTGATGCGTGACACGCGCGGCATCTTCTCGGCGCCGTTCACGCTGAAGAACTACACCGACATCATCGCCTCTTCGCAGGTCTTCAGCTGGATGCTGAACAGCGTTATCGTCGCCGCCGGACAGACAGTGCTGACGCTGGCGCTTTCGACACTCGCGGGCTACGGCTTCGCGCGTACCGATTTTCCCGGCAAGCGCATTCTCTTCGCCATCGTGCTCGTCGGGCTTGCTGTCCCGGAGCAGGCGATCATCGTGCCGCTGCACACGATGTTCGCGGCGGCGGATCTGCACAACACCTATGCAGGGCTCATCGCACCCCGTCTGGCTTTTCCCTTCGGCGTCTTCCTGATGACGCAGTACTTCAGGGGAGTGCCGCGCGAGATCGAGGAGGCGGCAATGCTCGACAACGCCTCGCGCCTCAAGATTTTCCTCAAGGTCATCCTGCCCCTGACGGTCCCGGCGCAGGCGACGCTGGGCATCTACACCTTCCTGCATGCCTGGAACGAATATTTCTGGCCGCTGGTCTCCGCCACCAAGCCCGAGATGTACACCCTGACCATCGGGCTCGCAGCCATGCAGACGAACTTCGCCCAGACAGAGGGCATCGGCTTCCTGATGGCGCAGGCGGTCTTTGCCGGGCTGCCCGTCTTCATCCTCTACCTCTTCTTCCAGAGGCACATCATCAACGCGGTCAGCGGGAGGGTCGGATGACTCTCCGGGCCGCAAGGTTTCGCGCGGTGCGGCCGGCCACGCCGCCGCGCGGGTACAAGGATGGGTCGGAATCAAAGGGGAGAAACGCAATGTCACTGACGAGAAGGCTAGCGACGGCCGCGCTGTTCAGCATCGGCCTCATCGGCGGCGGGCCGATCGACAAGGCCATGGCGCAGGCAAAGACCGAGATCACCTTCGCCCGGTTCTTTGGCGCCTGCGATGCGGATTACGGCAACAGCCAGGATTACAAGACGGCGCGCGGTGAATGCGGCGTGATGACGGCGCTGGTCAACCACTTCAACGCGACGAACACTCAGAACATCGTGGTGAAGCCTCAGGTCATCGAATGGGGGCCATACTATCAGCAGCTGACGGCCCGCATCGCGGCTCGCGACATCCCGACCATCGCCGTGATGCACACCTCTCAGATCGGCGACTTCGTGCGCTCCCGCATCGTGGAGCCGATCGAGGACGACCTCAAGGCTGCAGGCATCGATATCAACGACATGACGCCGCACGCGCGCCGTGGCGTGACGCTTAACAACCAGATTCATGCACTGCCCTGGGACACGCACTCCTGGCTCTGGCACATCAATGTCGGGCTGTTCAAACAGGCCGGCCTCGTTGATGCATCCGGTAATCCGCTTATCCCGAAATCCGTGGATGAGGTGCTCGAGCATGCGAAGATCATGCGGGAGAAAACCGGCAAGCCCTACTTCATCATGGCCTCCGTCGCGCCGGGCGATGCGGCCAACGGCACCCGGGGCTTCTGGTCTATGTTGGCGCAGCAGAACGCTTCGCTGTTTCCCAACAACAGCTGGGACAAGGCGGATTTCTTCCAGCCCGCCGTGCGCAAGGCCTATGAGCTCTACGAGCGCGTCGCGAAAGAAGGCCACATCACCAAAGGCCTTGACGGCGCGGGTGGGCTCGGCGGGTTCATCGCCGGCAATGGCGCGGTCTACCTCACGGGCACCTGGCGCATCGACGACCTGATCGCGGCGGCTGCCAAGCCTGACACGGGTCTGAAGGAATACAAGGCCGTCATCTTCCCCACGCTGTTCGGGACGGAAGCGGTCTGGGCCGACAACCACAGCTGGGTGATGCTGCGCGGCGGCACCAATCCGCAGACTCGCGCGGCGGCGCGGGTGTTCCTCAAGTATCTCTGGGACAACAATTTCGACTGGGCGCGGGGCGGCGGGCATCTGCCTGTGCGCACTTCGCTCATCGAGCAGTACGGCAAGCTGCCGCAGCGGTCGAACGTGATGAAGATCACCGAAATCGGCCGCTCGCTTCCTCATGATGTGCGCCGGCAGTTCGGCTTCCAGTCGCTGATCGGCGAGGAGATCGCCAACATGATCAACGGCGCAAAGCCGCTCGATCAGGCGCTCAAGGATGCACAGGAACGGGCCGATCAGCTGCTCAGCCGCCGCTGACCCCTGGGCCATCCCGGCGCATCATCCGCGGGCTGCGACAGCCCGCGGAGCAGCCCCTCACGCCTCAAGGAAGGACCACGACCATGATCAAGGCCAGTGTGCTGGTTGACCGCGACTTCGCCATCGGCGACGTCGATCCCCGCCTCTTCGGCGCCTTCGTCGAGCATCTCGGGCGCTGCGTCTATGGCGGCATCTACGAACCCGGCCATCCAACGGCCGACGAAAAAGGCTTCCGCCGCGATGTGCTGGCGCTGGTTCAGGAACTCGGCCCCACGATCATTCGTTACCCCGGCGGCAACTTCGTCTCAGGCTACAACTGGGAAGACGGTGTCGGCCCGAAGGAAAAGCGGCCAACGAA
>CAXTUM010000276.1:0-4688 GCA_964247205.1 uncultured Beijerinckiaceae bacterium | reverse complement strand
CACCGCCGACACATCGCCCGGAATGAACTCGGCCTGGATCGCGGGCTGGATCAATGATGCCGCTGGCCGCCGCCGCATCGCCTATACCTGCTGGATCACCCACACCAACCTCTCGGGCGGTCGCGCCTGCGGCGCGCTCATGGCGCCCCTTCTGGCCAAGATCGGCGCCTTGAAAGCGGTGCGTCCATGAGCACGCTTGCTGCGCTCCGCGCCGGAACCGGCCGTCTGGCCATGCGCTTTGGCCGCATCGGCGGCAGACGGCCCTCCGGCAGGACAGGACTGGGATTTCTGGCCGGCCTGGTCATGGCTGGGCTGGCTGCGCTGCTGCTGGCGTTCTGGTGGCTCAATGTGGGCATTCTGGTCGAGGGGATCAGACCAATCGTCAGCCTCGACAAAGTCCAGATCGCGCTCGCCCGGGGTGAGAGCGCCATTATCGGGCGGCGCGAGCTGCTGCAGCCCGCCCGCTTCGATACAGCCGAACTCCAGCATGTGAGTTTCAGCCGCGGGCAGGACGGCAAGATCATCGTCCGCAACGTGGCGCGCGATCGGAAGCTGTGGCTCGAATACGCCAACGGCTCCTCAAGCTTCTCCGCCCGCTGGCAATTGCTGCAGGGCGATCGCATTCAGGCCGGGCCGATGAGCCTGACAGTCGATGGCGTCAACGATGGCCTGCTGCGCCTGTCCGTGCGCAACGGGGCGGCGCCCGCTGTACCCGTGACAGTGACGCGCAGCGGAACGACAGTGAATGTCACTGTGGCCAACGAACCGCTCAAGGTCTGCGACCCCCCCAGAGCCATGGACAATCTGCGCCAGTTCGTGACGGGATTTCTCGCAGCGGATGAGCGCGGCGAGGACCGTGTTCTCAATATCGGGGGGCGGTTGACCTGCAATGTCCGCCACGAACGCTATCTGGCGGCGGAGCGCCTGCCGTTCCGCTCGTTCGCGATCACGGCGCGCGGTGACCGCTTCTTCTTTTCGCCAGGCGATCCCATTGATGCGCCGCGCCCCGCTGCCGTCTTCGTGCGCGGCGGGACGCAGGTCTCGGATTTCCAGAGCATCGGCTGGGACTTCGATTCAACAATCAACGGCCGCCTCACCAATCTGGTGATCGGCCGCACCCGCTACCGCGTGGAAGCAGGCGCAGAGGCCAATGGCCGCCTGCCGATCATCATGACGCCTGTCAGCAAGACCCATCGTCTGGGCACCAGCGAGGCAGCTGAACTGATCGGGGCCATTGCGTCGGCTCAGGTGACACCCACGGCATCACCGCCGCGCCAGCCGATGTCGCGGGAGGAGCTCGGCAGCACCTTGCAGATCATGAACGGCGGCGAGCGCCTGCTGCGTGTCGCCATCGTCGGCGGCATCATCGTGCTGGCATTGCTGGCCATCCTGCGCGAACTGTTCGCCCTCAGGCGCGGATTCGGATTGATCGGCGGATTGCTTGCTCCTGTCGTGACTCTGGGGTTGATCGGACTGACCGCGATGCTGGTTCTGGCGCCTGAAATTGGCGCTCTGCTGCGGCGCAACCTGTCGTTCACGCAGGAGATCCGCGCCACCATTCTCGGCTTCGGCGTTGCCAGCACGGCCATCCTGCTATCCAGCCGGTTCACGATTGCCACAAGGATTGTCTGGCTGGCGGTTGTGGCCCTGTGCATGCTGGGCAATCTGACGCTGCTCAGCCTTGGCGTGGACGGTGAGAAAACCGATTTCGCCATCCATGCCCAGAAGAACAAATTGCTGTTCATCGATCTGGTGCCGGTCTTCGCGACGGTCATCGCGGTACTGCCCGAACGGGCGGCAATGGCCCTGCCCCGCAGTTTCTTCGCGGGAACGCGCTTTGCGGATTACCTCGTGCGGACGATTCCCGCACTTGGAATTGTCGCGGCTTTCGTGCTCTGGGCCATTGTCGGCACCGAGACTGGCGTGGCCGGATTCCAGCCGGTCGAATTCGGCAAGCTCGCGCTCGTGTTCATGCTGGCCAGCATCTGCGTCAGCTTCGCACGCATCAATTTCTTCTATTCGCAGCGCCAGTATATCGGTTGGCTGCTGATGAGCATTCTCTCTGTCGGCGTTCTGTTTCTGGTGATGACCGCAGTACCGTTCCTCAAGAGCGACTATTCGCCAATCCTCATCATCCTCGCCACGACGGTGGTGCTGTTCTTCAGCTTCCTGCTGCCCACAGCGATATGGCGCGTGGCCGACATGGTGGGAGCACTCCTGCGCCGCAACGATGCGCCGCAGCCAAGCCAGCGCCAGCTGGGCGTGCCACGGGGCGGCGCGCTGGCCGTGACGCTGATCATCCTGCTCGCATTGAATGCTGCCCTGGTTATCGCGTTCCCCGGATTGGCGAGCTATGCCATCGCCGGGCAATGGCGCTTGCCGAAAGACCGCCATCAGGCCATCGAGTTGCTCGAGCGGGCGCGCGACGGCAGCATGCGCAAGCCCGCCGAGCGTTTGCTGACCTGGTACGACCTCGATCACTATGCCCTACGCGCAAAGACTGACGAACCCGTTCCCACCGAGCGCACGCCGGATGTGGCCCACCGCGATCTTGGCTTCCAGCTGCTGCAATCCAAGATCGCGCTGTCGGAGATGCCCTGCACGCTGGCGCGGCTGAGAACCGGGATCAACCGGTTGCCGCCGCAAATCAGCAGCTGGATCGAGACGCATTCCGCGTCGCTGCCGACCGCCTGCGACCTGATGCCGGATTCCCCCACGCGCTCCATCCTTGAGGTGGGCGAAGCGCCCTCCGCTGAAGGGCAACGCGGTTACGGCGTCCGTGACCTGACGCGGCTGCCTGTGGTGCAGAACGACTTTATCGCGACCTATCTTCTGGTCCGGTTCGGGCTGCCCATGGGCTTGCTGTTGATTGCTGCGGAATTCCTGCTGGTGATCGGGGCGCTTGTCATCGCCTTTGGCCTGCGTGTCCGCGGCGAACGCGGATCATCGGATGAAGCGGCGCGCAACGGCCTCTCCATTGCGGCGGTCGGCGTTGCTGCGCTGTTTGCCCTGCACTGGGGAATTTCGTGGGGCAATGCGATCGGCATCCTTCCGGTGATGGGCCAGCCCATGACCTTCATTGCGGCTGCCACCTCGCACCATCTGCTAATGGCCTTGCCCGGTATTGCTGTGCTGCTGCTGGCCGGACGCATCGCCGCAATCGGGAAAAGGCGCATCCATCACAACCCGCCGGGCTGGGGTTTGATGCGGGACAGCGCGAAATAGCGGCGCTCAGTCTTCCCTCAGTCCGAGCAGCCCTTCGAGCGGATCTGGGACCATTCTCTTATCCCCATCCATGGTGAGCAGGCCTGCATCTTCCAGGGCTTCCATATCCGGGAGATCGCGCAGCGAATCCAACCCGAACACCGAGAGAAACTGCGTTGTCGTGACATACGTCAGCGGTGCACCTGCTTGCGCTACGCGCGGGCCCGCACCGATCAGGTCGATGCGCTTGAGCCGCGCCATCACGTCCCGGCTGATCTCTCGGCCCAGCACCTGTGACAGCTTCTGGCGTGTCACCGGCTGGAAATAGGCAATCGCTGTTACCGCCAGGCTCTCTGTCGCGGTCAGGTTCGCGCGATCATCCTCACGGATTCCGAAGGCGCGCCGGATGGCATCGGCAAAACGCCGCCGCGTGCGGTGTTGCCACCCCCCTGCTACTGCGACCAGCTCATAGGGACGGCCCTTCAACTCATTGCGGATGTCAGCGATGATCTCGTCGAGGACACAGGACCGGCCCACAAGCGTGGCAAGCGTTTCACGTGAAACAGGCCGTGGGCTGGCGAAGATCGCCGCCTCCACCCGCCCCATCCACTCGCGCCACCGGGCCTCCGGCGGCAAATCCGCCAGTTCGGCATCAAAAAGTTCGGGCGATAGGCGCGCCATGATCACAGACCGTAAAGGCGGAACGTCGGGCGTGCCGTGAGGAGCCGCAGAGCGCCCTGCCCTTCCAGCGTCTCGCAGAAGCGGCGCGCCGAACGATCAGAACCCATGCCGCGCGGGCCGGCCATACGCCAGGGAGCCACCGCATCATCCGCAAGGATCATGGCGATACCGCGCGCAGCTTCCCGCGTGCGCAGCCCGTCTACGGCTGCAACCAGAACAGCAGTGTGTCTTTGCAGCACGATTGCTTCGGCATGGGCTTGAACGGCAGCCAGACCAAACACAGCATGCCTGTCTTCCAGCCATTCCGCATCGCCTGCACGAAACCGCTTGCCCTCTTCGCTCCGGCGCAGGGATGGCTCAAGGATTGACGTTGCAGACAGCGCTATCGGAACGGACCAGCCCAGGGCCACCGCGAGATCATGATCGGCTCGCATCAACGCAACAACCTCGCGCCCTGCATCACCCGGTCCGACGGCAGATGCCATTGCATTCATTGTCTCGCCCGCCAGCCTTGTTGGCCGCGATGCGAAGAGCCGCCACAAATGATGAAGTCGTCCCGCCGGTCCCGGATCATCGCCCGCACGCGTGAGATGCACCGCATCGCGCAAAGCCGCCTTGTCCGCGTTCAGGCGCATCAGCCTGCCCGTGACCACGCCCGCCGTGAGCGCCAGCCGCATGCGCAGAACGCCCAGCCATACGGCCTCGGTGCGCACTATCTGGTCCAGCGCAAACAGCGCTGCGCCCTCCGCCAGAGCAGCGGGCAGCGGATCATCCTCAGCAGCAGTCTTGCCTCCGGTGCGTGC
>CAXTUM010000275.1:0-4694 GCA_964247205.1 uncultured Beijerinckiaceae bacterium | reverse complement strand
CGGTTGAAACCATACTTGTGGCGCGCCAGCCATTGCCATCAAAAGTCCAGTCAGCCCAGAACCAGCAATCCAATGGCCAGATCACGACGATCACACGCTCGGTTCTGGATGATCCTGTCCTTACCGGATCGATCTCGGGCCGGCCAATCATTCTTGATCCATGTACGGGCAAGGAAAAGAAATAATATCAGCTATCTGACGCCTGAACCTCATTTAACATATGAAGCAAGATATCTGTCACGGCTTCTGGCCTTTCGAGGCTGGAGAGATGTCCGCAATCACCGATTTCGAAATAGCGCGACCCCTTGATGACTTGGCTGATAGCTTTTGCATGCTCTGGCGGGGTGATCAGATCCTGATCTCCCACGATGATCGTTGATGGAATGGCGATTCCGGGCAGCAGTGGGCGGTAATCGATCCGGTTGAGCACGGCTGTCTGTTGCCGGATGAACCGTTCTGCACCCGTATCGCGCATCATGCCTATCACTGTGCTTTCCAACGGCTTATCCGAAAGTCGCCTGGGATGAACCAGCCGCGGCCAGAGAATTCCATGGAGATGGTCGAATTGCCCTCCCCGCGCCAGTGCAATGGTGCGGTGACGGCGTTCGGCATCTTCCTCGCTGTCCGGTTCCGCCCGTGTGTCGAGCAATGCCAATGCACGGACCCGCTCTGGAGCCTGCCGGATAATCTCATAGGCGACATAACCGCCCATCGAAAGGCCAGCGAGCGCAAAACGCGGCGGTGCCTTCGCGAGAATATCGGCTGCGATCCCTTCCAGGCTGTCGGCCATGCCGTGATCGGCAATATGGCACCGGAAGCGTGGTTCGAGCGCCTTCACCTGCGGCGAGAACAGCGCTCCCGTGCAATTCAGGCCTGGAATGAACAGAACATCCATGGCGTAACCCTTTTTTGATCATCTGTGGCCCGGAAAGCATTGCATTTCAATGCGATTGCCGTCACAGCCTGCGTGACCGAAAGCCACGATGGCCTTCCACAGGAAGCGGACCTCATGTCCTTTGCCGATCTCGGGTTGTCCGAGAAAGTTCTCAAAGCTGTTACCAATGCCGGATACAGCACGCCCACTCCCATCCAGGAGCAGGCGATCCCCCATGTTTTGACCCGCCGCGACGTGCTGGGCATTGCCCAGACCGGCACAGGCAAAACGGCTGCTTTCACGCTGCCGATGCTGACCCTGCTCGAGCAGGGCCGCGCCCGCGCCCGTATGCCGCGCACGCTCATCCTCGAGCCGACGCGGGAGCTGGCCGCGCAGGTCGAAGAGAATTTTGTCAAATACGGCGCGGAGCACAAACTCAACGTTGCGCTGCTCATCGGCGGCGTTTCGTTCGGTGATCAGGATGCCAAAATCCAGCGCGGCGTCGATGTGCTGATCGCGACGCCTGGCCGCCTGCTGGACCACTTCGAGCGCGGCAAATTGCTGATGACCGGCATCGAGGTTCTGGTGATCGACGAAGCCGACCGTATGCTCGATATGGGCTTCATTCCCGACATCGAACGCATCTGCAAACTGACGCCATTCACGCGCCAGACCCTGTTCTTCACGGCGACGATGCCGCCCGAGATTCAGCGTATAACCGAGCAGTTCCTGAGCAATCCGATCCGCGTCGAGGTGTCAAAGCCTGCGACGGCGGCCACCACGATTACCCAACTGCTGGTTGCTTCTGGCTCCAAGGATTTCGAGAAGCGCGAGACACTGCGCCGCGTCTTGCGGGCGTCCGCTGACCTCAAGAATGCGATCATCTTCTGCAACCGCAAGCGCGATATCGCCGTTGTCGTCAAGTCGCTCGAACAGCACGGCTTCAATGTCGGCGGCCTGCACGGTGACATGGAGCAACGCGCCCGCATGGCGATGCTGGAGTCCTTTAAGGCTGGTCGGGTGCCGCTGCTCGTGGCATCGGATGTCGCGGCGCGCGGGCTGGATATTCCCGACGTAAGCCATGTCATTAACTACGACATTCCAATCCACGCTGATGATTATATTCACCGCATTGGCCGCACCGGTCGCGCCGGACGCACCGGGACTGCCTATTCCATCGCCTCGAAGGCTGATTCGAAATATCTGGATGCGATCACAGCATTGCTGAAGAAGGACATCCCCTGGGATGGTCCGTCAGTGGCGGATTTTGTGCCCGGCACGTCCGAAGAGGCTGACGAACGGCCAAGGCGGGACAGCCGTCGCGGTCGCGAGAGCGATGGCCCGGCCCGTGGCCGTCGCGGCGAGCGATCAAGAGACGTCGAGCGTCCGTCACGTGATGGTCAGCGCCCGGCCCGAAACGAGGCCGAGCCACCAGCGGCGCGTGCAGAAGTTGCTGTCCGTCCCGAGCCCAAAGCTCAGGAGCCAAGGCCCGCTCAGGAACAAAGACCGCATCGCGAATCACAGCCACGCGAACCGCGTCCGCCACAGGATTTCCGGCCGTCGCGTGAGCCACGCCGCTATCAGCCGGAAGATGATGGTCCTGCGGTCAAGGGGTTGGGGGATCACATGCCCGGGTTCCTCATGCGCCCGGTGAGAAAAAGCGCAAACTAAACCGCGCGTTAAGCCTGTCGGGCATTCACCGCTCCAAACCTTGATTAGATCGCTGTCGACGGGTTAACTTAACCCGGCCTTAAAGCCCCTCTGTCATCCTCGTTACCATCGTTAAGGGGCGAGGAAACTGATGTCGCAGAGCAGAAGCGACTATGAGCGCACAATATCCATTGGAGAGAAGGCGTTCGCCCATATCCGCGGGCACCGGACGGCTGCTTATCCAAGGGCATATGAGCTCTGGTACACATATGTCACCGGACATCACCCGGCGCTGATGCGCGCGATCAATGATCTGCTGCGCAAGTTCGGGCGCGTCACGCAGTCCGAACTCGATGAAATCTATGACCGCTTCATCAATACAAACCGTTTCACTGCCGAAGCCGAGCGTGCAACCGTGCGCCTGCTCAGCCAGATGGATACAGTCGGCGAGGCGCTGGATAACGCCAAGGGCGAGATCAACAATTACAGCGGCACACTGAACGGTTCGGTCGATGAGATGGAACTGGGTGTGGGCGAAGAGCGCCTGCGCGCCATTATCAGCGACCTCATGGCCTCCACCCGCAATATGTCTCGCCTGAACGGCAAGTTGTCGGAGCAATTGGGCGAAGCAAAAACGGAAGTGATCGAATTGCGCGAAGCGCTCGAATCCATCCGCACCGAGAGCCAGATCGATCCGGTTACCACATTGGCCAACCGAATGTTCTTCGATACGGCGCTGGCCGATGCCCTGCGTCATGCCCAGCGGACCGGCGATGAACTCGCGGTTCTGATGACCGATATCGATCACTTCAAGAAGTTCAACGACACCTATGGCCACCTCACCGGTGATCAGGTGCTCAGGCTTGTCGCCATGTCGATCAAACAGAACGTCAAGGGGCTGGATACTGCCGCGCGTTTCGGAGGCGAGGAATTCGCGATCATTCTGCCGGGCTGCAACCTCCGAGGTGCAATCCAGGTGGCGGAACAGGTGCGCAAGGCGGTGATGAGCCGCGAACTCGTAAAGCGTTCAACCGGCGAAAACCTTGGACGCGTCACAATCTCCATCGGTGTCTCTGTCTTCCGCAAGGAAGATACGCCAACCACGATTATCGAGCGCGCAGATACAGCGCTCTATGCCGCCAAACGTAACGGGCGGAATATGGTGCTGGCGGAGACCGACCCGGCAGTGAAGCCGATGTCTGCTGAAGGACAAGCTGCGTAACAGCGCGTCACGTTCTGCAAATGCTGTCAAAGTGACTGTCTTTGCGAGGCCTGTGACGCCACAGTTTTGCCTCGTCCTATACTGTCAAATCAATCTGTTGATGAACTTCCGGACTGTGCGGAATTGCGGCTGCCTATAGGCTCGCCAGAATCCGGGGCGTTGTTCTTTCGTTCAGAACCCGAGTGACGAAAGCATCTTTCTGGCAATACGGCGGCATATCATGCTGAACCCCATTGCCTGGCTGGCGGCAATCCTTGCCCTGGCCAGATCGGAAAAATCATCGTCGGGACAGGCGAAGGCTGCACCCGCAGCGGCTATGGTTCTTTCTGCAGACAAATAACGCACTGACATCTGGCACCCTTACGCAACCCATACGCACTTGATTTGCATGACGATGATATGACGACAGTCGTTAATGTTCCCTGATAATCCTTGGAATCTCCAGATGGTGACAGCAAAAAATGGATATGTGGATTGCGCCCCCCCGCCATATCACGCGCCCCCTGTCCGGTGATAGGCCGCAGGTATGAAGCCATCCCGCGATATCGCTGACCTCCTCACCATCATGGCGGCGCTCCGCCACAAGCAAACCGGCTGCTCCTGGGACATCGAGCAAACGTTCGCAACCATCGCGCCGTACACCGTCGAGGAAGCGCATGAGGTGGTTGAAGCCATCACCTCCGGTGACCGGGAGGATCTGCGGGATGAACTGGGTGATCTGCTGTTGCAGGTGGTGTTCCATGCGCAGATGGCAGCCGAAGAAGGCTCTTTCGATTTCGGCGGCGTGGTGGAGGCCATTACCCGCAAGATGATCCGCCGCCATCCGCATGTGTTTGGTGAGCGACGCGACTGGTCGCCCGCCGACGTCAAGGCAAGCTGGTCGCGGATCAAGGCGGAAGAGAAGGCTGAGCGAGCCGTCAGGCGCGGCGAAACGGGTGAGGGCGCGAG
>CAXTUM010000274.1:0-4694 GCA_964247205.1 uncultured Beijerinckiaceae bacterium | reverse complement strand
TGCCGGGCCGCTCGGTGCCGTGGCCACGCAGTACATCATATTGCTCTGCGGTCAGCAGATGACGCCATTCCGCATCGGTCTTCGTGACGGGGAAGGTCTTGTCGGCTGGGGCCTTGTCGGCGCCCGACTTGAGAAAATTGAACATGACTGGCTCCTGTGCATTACATCTGGGGGGATGAAACGGTTTGCGCAAGCGTCTCCGGCGACGCAAGGCGATTGCGCCTGGGTGCTGCGCGGCTGCGGACCAGCGCGAGCGCCGCCATGGCAAGGCCTGCCGCCAGCACCCACCAGGCCGGACGGATGACATATTCAAAGTCCAGATTGGCCCAGAGGATGCGCTGGGCATTCACGCCGGTCATCGTCGCGTACCAGCCTGCCTCCACGATCACTGTGAGAAGCCAGGCAGCGGCTGCAAGCCCGGCAAGCGGGAGCGGGCCCGTCGGCCATTCCCGCTTGCGCAGGATCCTGAACCCCATCAGCCAGAGAAAGAAACCAGCCACGAGCGCAGGCTCCGAGATGTCGAGTTTCTTCTGCATGGCGAAATGCACCAGCGCCAAGACGGCCAGGCCATAGACAATCGAATGCAGCCGGTTCCAGCGCAGCGCGCCCAGTCGCCGGATCATGCCATCGGTGGACGTGACGCCGAGTACAACCAGCCCGAGCAGCGCCGCGAAGCCGATGGTGAGATAGGTCCGTAAGACAATTTCGCTCGCGACTTTGCCGAGGTCGAAGGCCTCCAGCGCTATGTACAGCACAAGATGCAGCAGCGCGTACCCCAGAGCTGTCAGCCCCAGCATGCGGCGCACGAGGATGAGCTTTGGCCAGTTGCCGATGTATCGCAGTGGCGTGACCGCCAGCGACATCAGCAGAAAGCGCACGGCCCAGTCACCGCTCTGGTGGATGGCCTCTGTCAGCGGCTTGGAGCCCAGCCAGCCATTCGCGGCCTGCACAATAATCCATGTGAGGGGTACGAGCGTGTAAATGAAAACGGCAAGTTTCAGCGGTGAGAACTCGCCGGTGCGGGTGGTCCATGGCAGCACGTGGTCAGACTCTCCGTTGGCAATACCCTGTAATGATCTCACGTCCGCAACGCCAGTCACAGAGTGTCACGAGCCGGTGACCGCACTGGATCGGCGGCTTACTGTCGTCCTTTTTAAAGAACGATACGGTTGACAAAGCGGACATCACCGGTTTATCCAGCAGATACTGATCTACAGGAGCATGCCATGACTACACGCCAACCCGGATTTTCCACCCTTGCAATCCATGCGGGCGCCACGCCTGATCCGGCGACCGGCGCGCGGGCCACTCCGATCTACCAGACATCGTCCTTCGTTTTCGATGATGTGGACCATGCGGCATCGCTGTTTGGCCTGCAGGCCTTTGGCAACATCTACAGCCGCATCGGCAACCCCACCTGCGCTGTGCTGGAAGAACGCGTTGCAGCGCTTGAGGGTGGCACGGCGGCACTGGCCGTGGCCTCAGGTCATGCGGCGGAGCATCTGGTGTTCCACACGCTGCTGGAACCCGGTGATGAATTTATTGCGGCCAAAAAACTCTACGGCGGCTCGATCAACCAGTTCAACCACGCCTACAAGAAATTCGGCTGGAACGTGGTCTGGGCGGATTCCGATGATCTCTCAACTTTTGAAAAGGCCATTTCGCCCCGGACCAAGGCGATCTTTATCGAGTCCATCGCCAATCCCGGCGGGGTCATCGTCGATATCGCGGCGATTGCGAAGATTGCCGACAAAGCGGGCATTCCGCTCATCGTCGACAACACCATGGCCTCGCCCTATCTCATCCGCCCGTTCGAGCATGGTGCGCATATCGTCGTGCATTCGCTGACCAAGTTTCTCGGCGGACACGGCAATTCCATCGGCGGCATCATCGTGGATGGCGGCAAGTTCGACTGGATCAAATCCGGGCGTTACCCCTCGTTGTCGCAGCCGCGCCCGGAATACGGCGGCATGATCCTGGGCGAAACCTTCGGCACCTTCGCCTTCGCCATTGCCTGCCGCGTGCTGGGCCTGCGCGATCTGGGACCTGCCCTGTCGCCCTTCAACGCGTTCCTGATCCTCAACGGCATCGAGACCCTGCCGCTGCGCATGCAGCGCCATTCGGACAACGCGCAGGTCGTGGCGACCCACCTGTCGAAACACGCCCTGATCGATTGGGTGAGCTATCCCGGCCTGCCTGGCGACAAGTATCATGCGCTGGCCAAGCATTACACGCCGAAGGGCGCAGGCGCCGTCTTCACCATCGGCCTGAAGGGCGGCTACGAAGCCGGCGTGAAACTGGTGACCAACCTCAAGCTGTTCTCGCATCTCGCCAACATCGGCGACACGCGCTCGCTGGTTATCCATCCGGCCTCCACCACGCACCGGCAGCTGACGGACGAGCAGCGGCGCATTGCAGGTGCGGGTCCCGAAGTCGTCCGCCTGTCCATCGGACTTGAGGATACGGCTGATCTGATCGATGATCTGAATCAGGCGCTGGCGGGCTAAGCATTCCTTTGGCGCACCTTTCCACCCTCGCCATTCACGCAGGTACTGCACCGGACCCAGCGACCGGAGCCCGCGTTGTGCCGATCTATCATTCGAACGGCTATGTGTTCGATGATCTCGATCACGGCTCGGACCTCTTCGCGCTGGACCGTGTGGGCTATGCCTACGGGCGCAGCGGCAACCCCACTGTTGCAGCTTTCGAACGACGCATCGCGGCGCTGGAGGGCGGCGCTTCCGCCATCGCCTGTGCTTCCGGTCAATCCGCCCTGCTGATGATCCTCACGGCGCTCTGCCGCAGCGGTGACGAGATCATCGCGGCCAAGCATGTGTTCGGCGGTACTGTCGGCCTGCTCAAGCGCTTCCAGCTGCAATTCGGCCTCAAGGTGAAATGGGTGGATGCCCATGACATGGATGCGGTGCAGAAGGCGCTCTCGCCGCGCACCAGAGGCATCTTCGTCGAGGCACTGATCAATCCTACGGGTGATGTCGTTGACCTGCGGCAACTGGCCGAGATCGCAACCGGCGCCCGCGTGCCTCTCGTGGTGGATTCAACGCTGGCTACCCCCGCGCTGCTGCGCCCCTTCGAACACGGGGCTGACATTGTCTGGCATTCGGCGTCCAAGTTCATGTCCGGCAACGGCACCGCCATCGGCGGCGTGATCATCGATAGCGGCAAAAGTGACTGGATCGATGGGCGTTTCCCGACGATCACCTCGCCTTTCGAGGATTATGACACCATCGAGGTGATGAAAAAGTATCCGGGCTGGCCCTTCGCAGCGGCGTGCCGCATCATCGGCATGCGTGAGCTTGGGCCCTGCCTGTCACCGACCAACGCCTTCCTGCTGATCACGGGCTGCGAGACGCTGACCCTGCGCATGGAGCGCCACAGCCAGAACGCGCTGGCTTTGCAGCGCTGGCTCAAGGATCACCCGGCGGTTGAAGCCGTGAGCCATCCCGGCCTTGCCAGCCATCCCCGCCACAATCTGGCAGCAAGCCTGCTACCCGATGGCATGGGCTCGATCCACACTGTCACGCTGAAAGGCGGTCGCGATGCGGCAAACCGCGTGACATCGAAGCTCAAGCTGTTCTCGCATCTCGTGAATGTCGGCGAGGTGAAATCACTGGTGGCGCATCCCGCGACCACGACGCACCGGAATGTCGATCATGCCACGCGTGAGACACTGGGTATCACGGAAGGTACGCTGCGGCTGTCTGTCGGCCTGGAGGACATCGAGGATCTGATCGCAGATTTCGAGCAGGCTTTGGCCTGAAGGCCCGGTGCTCACTTCACATCATAGGCGCAGCGAAATCCAATATAGAGTGCGAAAAAATTCGCGGCTTTCCACTGGGGCCCATTCTCTTTCGCCTGTTCTGGTCCATACCACCACGAACCACCGGCGGTGAGTGCCTCTTCTCCATCCCGGCTGGACAGCCATTCCCAGACATTGCCCCCCATGTCGTATAGTCCGTTGACGCCGCGCCTGGTCGAGCCGACATTCACGTGCCGCTGCCGGTTGGTGTTCATGCCGTCCGGCTGGTCGCCCACGGGGAAAACATAGGTGCGACCCTTTACGAAGCCATCGCTCGGCTGATCCCGCATTTCGGTAAAGGCCGCGAGCCGCCATTCGGGCAGGCTTGGCAAGCGACCGCCAACGCTGGCGCAGTAATCCCGCGCTTCGCTCCAGGACACATGAACCGCAGGCTCGTTGTCCGCAGCAGGCTGACCTGCGGGAGACAGGTAGTTCCAGCCCTGCCTGCGCACCCAGCCATTCGAAAATTCATGCCCGCCGCCCACCAGTTCCGCAGCCGTTGTCAATCGTGTTGCCTTGGCGAAAACACGAAAATCGCCGACGCTGACTTCGGTCTGGTCGATCGCAAAGGTACCCAGAGAGACACGGTTGGCGCGCTGCGCATCAGCAGCCGTCGTCAGGAGTAAAATAGCGGCTGCGGCGGGTCCTGACAGCTTACGGACAGGCGGCACTCAACCTCCGTCGGGCTTCTTGGCAGGCACCGTATCGGCGGCCTGCGGCGCATCAAGCCCCTTCTCGATCTTCTTTAGTATCTTCTCGAGCTCGTCCGGCTCCGGCTTCAGATCGCGCGCATGATTCCACTGGAATTGCGCCTCGATGGTGCGGCCCACCTTCCAGTAGGCATCACCGAGATGGTCGTTCAGCACGGGGTCGGACG
>CAXTUM010000273.1:0-4710 GCA_964247205.1 uncultured Beijerinckiaceae bacterium | reverse complement strand
CTTCTTCATCTCCGCCACGCGCTCGTCCCAGTACGGCATGGTGATCGAAATGCCGTTGGATTTGGTGGCTGACGTGAGGTGTTTCTTCGGGCGTGTCATCGCAAGATCGAACGCGAACTTGAGAATACGATCCACACCCACGCGGCTCATCACCGTTTCCTGGATAACGATCTCGCGTTCGGTGCCGCCATACATGCGCCCGCCGACGGAGGAATATTCACCTTCGGTGTTCTCGCGCACCACATAGAAATCGATGTCGCCCGGCTTGCGCCCCGCCAGCGGAGACGGCACGCCCGGCATCAGCTTCACGGGCCGGAGGTTCACATATTGGTCGAAATCGCGCCGGAATCGCAGCAGCGAACCCCAGAGCGAGATATGATCGGGGATCTTCTCAGGCCACCCCACAGCGCCGAAGAAGATGGCGTCATGCCCGCCGATCTGCATCGTCCAGTCATCGGGCAGCATCTGGCCATGCTTTGCGTAATAATCGTAGCTCGAAAAATCGAAATGATCGCACTCCAGCTGAAAGCCGTGCTTTTTCGCAGCCGCTTCGAGCGCGCGGACCCCCTCCGGCATCACCTCCTTGCCGATGCCGTCTCCGGCAATCACGGCGATGCGGTAGCGGCGGTTGGTGGCGGCAGGCATGGGTGTCTCCTCGGCGGATTATTATGAAACGGACAATAAGGCATTTCAAACGCCGATATTTCAGTCAATTGAATTCATAATAGAATGCATATAATCTTTGTTGCGCGATCTGTTATCACCTCGCAACATAAGTTCAGGACGAGGGCCCTTTTGGACCTGAGACAACTCAAGAGCTATATCGCGGTCGCCGAGGAAATGCACTTCGGCCGCGCAGCGGAGCGCATTCACATGGCTCCGACGGCCTTGTCACGCCTGATCCGCACGCTTGAGGACGGAATCGGCGTCAAGCTCCTGAACCGCACGACCCGCGCCGTGACGCTCACCCGTGCAGGTCTCGGCTTCCTCGAAGACGCCAAGGCCATCCTGAGCCGCACCGAGGAAGCCGCCCGCAACGCACGCGAAGTTGCCGACGGCGGCGGATTGACCCTGCGGATCGGCGCAGTTGATGCAGCATCGGCAAGCTTCCTGCCGGATGCGCTCAATGCCCTGCGTGCCGTGCATCCCAAAGTGGATATCCGCCTGACAGAGGTGATGACAGGCCCCCAGCTGCAGATGCTGCGCACGGGACGGCTTGACCTGACCCTGACGCGCCAGCCGCCGCCGGGCAGCGAATTTCCATTCGAGGTGCTGCGCGAGGAAAAGCTCCTGGCCCTGCTGCCCGCCAGCCATCGCCTTGCGAAACAGGACTGCGTCGCCATCACCGATCTGGCTTCAGAGCCGATCATCATTCCGGCAAAGCGGGCGCGCCCCTATGCGTACGATCTGGTCATGGCCTATTTCGGCTCGGCAGGACTCGTTCCGCGCATCCTGCAGGACACGACGGAGAAACCTGCGATCCTCGCCATGGTCGCGTCGGGCATGGGCGTGGCGCTGGTGCCGGACTGGATGGTCGGCATCAGCAGGCCCGGCATCTGCTTCAAACCGGTCTCGGGCGTCAGTCTCCATATGGTTCCACCCGGCGCTGTCGTGGGCATGACATGGCGCAACCAGCAGAAACACGCGATGCGCGATGCGCTGATGACGCTGCTCAGACATTCCGCACTGACCTATGATCCATCAATCCACGTGGATTCATCGATCAGCCGGATTGCGGCTTTCGGTAAAACCCGATAGCCATTCCAATCAACAAACAAAAAAGGGCATTTGCCACAAATTCCAAGGGGGAAGCCAGATGGCTGAAGACACTGAAACAGCGACGGGTGCAATCAAAAGCCCGCAAGACTTTATCGGCGGCGTGGCGCTTCTCGCCATATCCGTCATCGCCTATTTTGCCATGAGCAACCTTGGGGCCATGCGCGGCTTCTCGTTTGGCGCAGGCACCGTGCCGAGGCTCTTTTGCCTGCTGCTCGGCGTTCTTTCGGCAATCATCATCTTTGCCAGCTTCACCACGCGTGGCCCCAAGCTCGAGCATATTCCATGGCGGGGTCCGGTCTTCATCATCGCCTCGGTCATTTTCTTCGGCCTGGCGATCCGGCCTTTGGGACTTGCTGTCTCAGGCGTGATCACCGTGATGCTCGCAGGAGCGGCGGTCGATGACTTCAAGATTGGCGAAGGCGTTATCTTCGCCGCCATCATCACGGCGTTCTGCGCCTTCCTCTTTCCCTTCGCACTCGGCCAGCCCATTCCGCTGTGGCCGACGCTGCTGAACTGACGACAGGGACCCCTCATCATGGACATTTTCATGAATCTCTGGGGCGGCCTCATGGTCGTCTTCAAGATCGTCCCGGTCGATATCATGCCGGGCTCCGGCAGCTTTATCATTCCGCTGCCCGCCAACGTGCTGCTCTGTCTCATGGGCGCGCTCATCGGCACGCTGATCGGCGTGCTGCCGGGTGTCGGTCCCATCGCCACCATCGCGATGCTGCTGCCGATCACCTACAAGCTCGATCCGACGGGCGCTCTCATCATGCTCGCCGGCATCTATTACGGCGCGCAGTACGGAGGCTCCACAACCGCCATCCTTGTGAATATTCCGGGCGAGGCGACATCTGTCGTCACCACGCTGGATGGCTTTCAGATGGCGAAGCAAGGTCGGGCCGGTGCCGCGCTGGCCATTGCAGCGCTGGGTTCGTTCTTCGCGGGCTGCGTCGCCACCGTCATCATCGCGGTTCTGGGCGTGCCTCTGACAGCACTCGCCCTGAAATTCGGACCAGCGGACTACTTCTCGCTCATGGTCATGGGGCTGATATTCGCGGTGGCTCTGGCCAGAGGCTCAGTCGTCAAGGCGCTGGCCATGGTGGCGCTGGGGTTGCTGCTCTCCAGCATCGGTTCAGATCTCGAATCAGGTGAACAGCGCCTGACCTTCGGTCTGCTGGAACTGGCTGACGGCATTGAATTCGCCACGCTGGCCATGGGCGCCATCGGCTTTGCAGAAATCATGCGCAATCTGGAAAATCCGGAAACCCGCGATCTCGTGCAGGGCAAGGTGACAGGCCTCTGGCCGACGAAGGATGACTTCCGGCAATCCTACTGGCCCATCCTGCGCGGTACGGCCATCGGCTCGATCCTCGGCATCCTGCCCGGCAACGGTGCTGTCCTGGGGCCGTTCGCCTCCTATACAATCGAGAAAAAGATTGCGAAGGACCCTTCCCGTTTCGGTCGCGGCGCCATTGAGGGCGTGGCGGGTCCGGAAGCCGCCAACAACGCCGGCGCCCAGACCTCCTTCATCCCGATGCTGACGCTGGGAATCCCGCCGAACGCCGTGATGGCAATCATGGTCGGCGCGATGACCATCCACGGCATCGTGCCGGGTCCGCAGATCATGACCAAACAGCCCGAACTGTTCTGGGGCATGATCGCCTCGATGTGGGTCGGCAACCTGATGCTGCTTGTCATCAACCTGCCGCTGATCGGCCTCTGGGTGAAACTGCTGCAGGTGCCATACCGCCTGCTCTTCCCGGCCATCCTGCTCTTCTGCTGCATCGGCGTCTATTCCATCAACAACCAGCCCTTCGACGTGCTGGTGACGGGTGCCTTCGGATTGCTGGGCTACTTCCTGCTGAAGAACGGCTTCGAACCCGCTCCCATGCTCATTGCCTTCGTCCTGGGCAAGCTGATGGAGGAAAAGCTCCGGCAGGCCATGCTGATCTCGCGCGGCTCGATGTGGGTCTTCGTGGAAAGGCCGCTGTCACTTGGCTTCATGATCGTTGCGATCATCATGCTCGTCTTCGCCCTGCTGCCCTCGATCCGCAGCAAGCGCGACGAGGTGTTCACGGAATGACCGCCACAGGATTGTGAATGAAAAGCGCGGCAATCAGCACTGGTTGCCGCGCTTTTTTTGACTATATTCCGCAGCAATCCGCAGAGGCGGGCCTTTGGAGGACACCATGACATATCTGACGAAACGCAGCCTTCTCGCGGGCGCAACCGCATTTGCCGCGATGACAATGGCCAGCACCGGCGTGATGGCGCAGGAATTCCCGAACAAGCCGATCACAATGGTTGTGCCGTTCGCCGCCGGCGGCCCGACGGACATCATTGCGCGTGTTGTGGCCGAGAGCATGTCGCGCACCATGGGCCAGCAGGTTGTGGTCGAGAACGTGGCAGGTGCAGGCGGCACCACCGGCATCACCCGCGCCAGCAAGGCCACGGCGGATGGCTACACCATCATGATGGGCCACATGGGCACCCATGGCGCGGCGCCGGGCATGTATCCGACGCTTGGCTACAATCCGCAGACTGATTTCGAGCCGATTGGCCTCGCTGCTGGCACTGCGATCCTGCTGGTTGCCAAGAAGGACCTTCCTCCGAAGGACCTGAAGGAGTTTGTGGCCTACGCCAAGGCCAACGAGGCCAAGATCAACCAGGCCCATGCCGGCCTCGGCGCCGTCTCGCACATCACCTGCGTCATGCTGCAGGCCGAGATGGGAACAAAGATCAACGCGATCCCCTATCGCGGTACGGGCCCAGCCATGAATGATCTTGTGGGAGGAACGGTCGATTTCATGTGCGACCAGATTGTCTCGGTGGCGCAGCAGATCCGCGGCGGCACGATCAAGGCCTACGCCATCGCCTCGCCGCAGCGCAATCCCGCCCTGCCGGATGTGCCGACGACTGCCGAGGCCG
>CAXTUM010000272.1:0-4726 GCA_964247205.1 uncultured Beijerinckiaceae bacterium | reverse complement strand
CGAGCGCCCCGGGCCGAAAGTTTTCCAGAACCACATCGGCTTCGCGGATCAGCTTACGGGCGAAAGCCATGCCGTCAGGTGATTTGAGATCGAGCGCCACGCTGCGCTTGTTGCGGTTCATTGCGGCAAAGAAGCCCGCGCCGGAGCCCGCCAGCCTGCGTGTGTTGTCGCCGTCCGGTACAGGCTCGACCTTGATCACATCCGCGCCCAGATCACCCAGGATGAGGCCGCAGCTTGGCCCCATCACCATGTGGGAGAACTCGACAACCTTGATTCCCGCAAGGGGCTGCGGGCCGCTCATGCGGTGGCTCCACCCGGCTGGAATCCCTTGGGATAACCCACTTCGTGCAAGTGACCGTAGAGCGTCTCGCCCGGCAGGCCCGCGATGACGCTGTCACGCGCGATGATCAGCCGGTTCATGTCGATGCCTGTGTGCAATCCCATGCCTTCCAGCAGGAAAACCAGATCCTCCGTCACGATGTTTCCGGTGGCGCCGGGTGCATAGGGGCAGCCGCCAAGACCGCCCAGCGAAGAGTCGAACGTGATCACGCCCGCATCGAGTGCCGCCACGACATTGGCGAGGCCCTGACCGCGTGTGTTGTGGAAATGCGCGGCTCCCGCCTTGCTGCCCACGGCTTGCCGGAGCCGCGTGAACAGGCGTTTCACCTGTGCCGGGTTGCCCATGCCGGTGGTGTCCGCGAGATTGACAGAATCGGCCCCTGTTTTGGCCAGCAACTCGGCCAGCTCAATCACCCGATCTTCTGAAACCTGCCCTTCCATGGTGCAGCCAAAGGCGGTGGAGATGCCTGCCTCGATCTCGGGGCGAACGGCAGCTGGGAGGGTGTTTCGCAGGCGAACCACCGCTGCTACCTGCTCCACCGCCTGTTCCGGCGTCATGTTGATGTTGGACAGGCTGTGCAGGCGCGAGGCGGAAACGGGCAAGCTGATCTTCTGCGCACCGGCTGATATGGCCCGCTCCGCGCCCTTGAGATTGGGCACCAGCACAGCCACGCAGAAGCCGCCCATTGCAAGGGAACCCTGCACGACATCCGCTGCATCGGCCATCTGCGGCAGCAATTTGGGAGAAACGAACGAACCCACTTCGATCTCGGCCAGACCGGCCTGCGCAAGGGCCGCGATCCAGCGCAGCTTCGCATCGGTTGCCATGGTACGTTTGATGCTCTGCAGACCATCGCGGGGGCCGACCTCGCTGATCAGAATATCGCGCTTCGGCGGTTTTGTGTGATGATCCATCAAGGCTGTTTCTTTCCCTCTTTTTTTCCCTCTACCGCTTGCGGGAGAGGGTGGCCCAAAGGGCCGGGTGAGGGCAGTCGTTCCAGGCCCTCATCCGTCAGGCTACGCCTGCCACCTTCTCCCGCAGGCGGGCGAAGGAAGTTAGCGCGCAGTTTACCGCAGTACCGGCCTCACAGCATGATCGAGCGATCCACCTGTTTGATATCCGTCTTGCCGCAGAATGCCATCGTCACATCCAGTTCCTTGTGGATGATCTCCAGCACTTTGGTGACGCCCTCCTGCCCCATGGCGCCGAGGCCATAGAGGAAAGCACGGCCGATCATGGTGCCTTTCGCTCCCAGAGCCACGGCCTTGAGCACATCCTGCCCGCTGCGGATGCCGCCGTCCATCCAGACCTCGGTCTTGCTGCCCGCCAGCGCTTCGGCAATGGCGGGCAGGGCCGCGATGGAGGAGGGTGCGCCATCAAGCTGGCGGCCGCCGTGGTTGGAGACGATAATGGCATCCGCGCCGTGCTTCACAGCCAGTTTGGCGTCTTCGGCGTCCAGAATGCCCTTGAGCACGATCTTGCCGCCCCAGCGCTCCTTGATCCAGCTCAGGTCTTCCCAGCTCAGGCTCGGATCGAACTGCTGCGCGGTCCAGGCCGAGAGCGAGGCCATGTTCTCGATACCCTTCACATGGCCCACGATGTTGCGGAACTCGCGCCGTTTGGTGCCCAGCATGCCAAGGCACCATTGCGGCTTGGTCATCATGTTGAGGATATTGGGAATGGTCAGCTTCGGTGGTGCCGAAAGGCCGTTGCGGATATCCTTGTGGCGCTGTCCCAGCACCTGCAGATCGAGAGTCACAACGAGGGCGGAACACCTGGCCGCCTTGGCGCGGTCAATGAGTCGGCCCACGAAATCGCGGTCGCGCATCACGTAAAGCTGGAACCAGAACGGCTTCGTGGTGTTCTCGGCGACATCCTCGATGGAGCATATGCTCATTGTGGAGAGGCAGAAGGGCACACCAAAGGCTTCCGCCGCCTTGGCCGCAAGAATTTCTCCGTCCGCGTGCTGCATACCAGTCATGCCTGTTGGAGCGATAGCGACTGGCATGGCCACGTCGCTGCCCAGCATCTGCGTCCGCACCGAGCGCTTCTCGATGTTCACGGCCACGCGTTGGCGCAGCTTGATCGCGGCAAAGTCTGATTCATTGGCGCGGTAGGTGGATTCGGTCCAGGAACCTGAATCGGCATAATCATAGAACATGCGGGGCACGCGCTTTTCGGCCAGAATGCGCAGGTCTTCGATATTGGTGATGACGGGCATCGACAAGGTTCCGGTTGTTTGCTTTCTGGACTGCTTCTGGAGCCCGCCGCTTGCGCGATGTCAACCCGATCCAGTTTCCGGGGCTTTCAATCATCCGTAAAGCGGGTATCCAGAACTTGAAACAACAGCTGGCAATTCCTCATGAGCAATAAGCACGACATTCTTATCATCGGGGGCGGGATCAACGGATGCGGCATTGCGCGCGATGCGGCCGGGCGCGGGTTGTCCGTCTATCTCTGCGAGATGAATGATCTGGCCAGCGGCACCTCGTCCTGGTCAACGAAGCTTATCCATGGCGGGTTGCGCTATCTCGAATATTACGAGTTCGGCCTGGTGCGCAAAGCCCTGATGGAGCGCGAGGTGATATGGTCCATCGCGCCGCATATCGTGCATCCCCTGCGGTTCGTGCTGCCCCATCACAAGGGACTTCGCCCGGCCTGGCTGCTGCGGCTCGGGCTGTTCCTGTATGACTACATCGGGGGACGAAAGAAGCTCCCGGCCACACGCACGCTGGATCTCACGACGGACGAAGTGGGCAAGCCGCTGAAACATGGGCTCTATTCCAGAGGATTCGAATATTCCGATTGCTGGGTGAATGATGCGCGGCTGGTCGTGCTCAACGCACGTGACGCGGCTGACAGGGGTGCCTCGATCAGCACGCGCACGAAAGCCGTCACTGCCACGCGCGAAACCGATGGCTGGACGCTGACTGTCGAGCATAGCGATACCGGCAAGCAGGAGGTCGTGCGCGGCAAGGTGCTGATCAATGCCGCCGGACCCTGGGTGGCCAATGTGCTGACCGGTGCCATGCGCTCCAATGCGGAAGCCAGGGTGCGGCTGGTGCAGGGCTCGCATATCGTGGTGCGCAAGCTGTTCGAGCACGACCGCTGCTACATCTTCCAGAACGCCGACGGGCGAATCATCTTCGCCATTCCCTATGAGGGCGAGTTCACGCTGATCGGCACGACGGATCAGGATTATGAGGGCGATCCCGCCAAGGTGGCGATCACCGAGCCCGAGATCGATTATCTCTGCGCTGCCGCGAGCGAGTATTTCACGAAGCCAATCGTGAAAGATGACGTGGTCTGGACCTATTCGGGTGTGCGTCCGCTCTACGATGATGGTGCCAGCGAGGCCAAGGCCGCGACGCGCGATTATGTCTTCGATGTCGACGAGACACCCGGTCTGGCACCCCAGCTCTCGATCTTCGGTGGCAAGATCACGACCTACCGGAAACTGGCGGAATCAGTGCTCGACCGGCTGGCAAAGCATTTGCCGCGCGATAGTGCGGCAAAAAAGGGCTGGACTGCGACGGAACCGCTGCCCGGCGGTGATTTTCCGACGGACGGACGGGCGGCGCTGGCGGGTGAATTGCGGCGCGATCATCCTTTCCTGTCCGAAGCAGAGGCCGCGCGCCTTGCCGGAAGCTACGGCACGAAGGCGCGGGTGTTTCTTGGGAAGGCCAAAGTGGCGGCGGATCTTGGCCGCTGGTTCGGTGTGCTGTCGGAAGCCGAGGTCCGCTACATGATGGCGCAGGAATGGGCCGTGACCGCAGAAGATATTCTGTGGCGGAGATCGAAGCTGGGGCTGCATCTCGCCAAAACTGACCAGCAGGCGCTGGCGGAGTGGCTGAAGACGGCAGCATGATGCAGCGGCAGGCAGGTCCGGTCACGTCGGATGTCGTGCTGCTGGGCGCAGGCCATGCCCATGTGCAGGTGATCCGCGCCTTCGGCATGGACCCGGTGCAGGGCGTGCGCATCACCGTGATCACGGACCGGCTTCAGGCACCTTATTCTGGGATGCTGCCGGGGTGCATCGCAGGAGATTACACGGCGGATGAGATTCATATTGATGTAGCACGTCTGGCGCGTGATGCGGGCTGCCGGCTGATCCATGCCGAAGCAACCGGGATTGATCGCGCGAAAAAGCAGGTCTTGCTGAAGGATCGCCCGCCAATCGCTTATGACTGGCTGTCGATCAACGTGGGGATCACGCCCGATCTGTCCGGTATTGCCGGAGCCATCGGATATGCGGTTCCGGTCAAGCCCATTGCGGGCATTCTGGGGCGGCTGGAGCGGGCTGAGGCAGCTGTCCGCAGCTTCCCGCGCCCGGCGAAACTCGCTGTCATCGGCGGCGGCCCGGCAGGGATCGAGCTGGCGATTGCG
>CAXTUM010000271.1:0-4750 GCA_964247205.1 uncultured Beijerinckiaceae bacterium | reverse complement strand
GCATCGACCTACAATCTCAGGCCGCTGATCGCGGAAGTGGTTGTGAAAGGCGACAAGTTCGCCGTCACTCGCCCCCGCCAGACCTATGACGACCTGATCAACGCGGATCAGTCACCAAGCTGGTGAGCGCCTTCTTCTCACCACACATTCCCGTGACCATTTGCCCCTCCGCACTGGCCAAAACGCATTGGCGTGCTAACTTGAGGTTACGAACTGGAGCGACGGATGGCGGAGCCGCAGCGGACTGCACCGGACAGAACGCCCGCTGATGCGCTGGCGGCGAAGGTATTATCCACCCGGCGCGTGATGCTCTGGGAGCGGGTCTGGCCCGCTCTGGTCGCCCCTGCCGCCATCATTGCGCTGTTTCTGGCTGTCTCGTGGTTCGGTCTCTGGCTGGATGCACCTCGCTGGAGCCGTGTTCTTGGCGTGACACTGTTCCTCTGCGCTTTCCTGTTTTCTCTCAAGGGCTTGCTGGATATCCGCCGTGTTGCTGACAGCGAGGCGCGGGCAAAGCTGGACCGTGATTCCGGTCTGCCGCACCGCCCTGTCGAGGCCATGAGCGACACGCTGTCTCTCGCCAGCGACGACACATCCCGCGCGCTGTGGTCCCTGCACCAGAAGCGGGCGCAGACTGCTGTGGACAAGCTGAAAGTGGCGGTTCCCGATCCGGCGCTCCGCCGCCGCGACCCGAAAGCCTTGCGATTCGCGCCCTTCGTGCTGGCCTTCGCCGCGCTCTTTGCCGCAGGTCCTGATCTGACGAACCGCGTCACGGCGGCGTTTCAATGGGTCGATCCGCCCGTTCCGCCGCCGCCGCCGCGTCTTGATGTGTGGCTTGACCCGCCTGCCTATACAGGTCGTCCGCCGCAATTCCTCGTTCGCAGCCAGTCCCCGGAACAACAGGCCGCGGCCTCCGGTCCAGTTCAGGCACCGGTCAATTCCACGCTGGTTTTGCGTGCCACGCCAGCCGAAGGTGTAACTGTCGAAGCTTCCGGATCCCTGCAACCCGTCGAAGTCCCTGCCGTCACTGCTGGCTCGCTGGAAAAGCGCTTTGCACTGACCGGACAGGGCGAGGCCGTGATAAGGCGCGGCGGAACCGTTCTGGGCCGCTTCAATCTCTCGGCCATTCCCGATACCGCCCCGACAATCACGTTGAAAGAGGCCGTGCCGACCGATACCCGCGACAGCCTGCGTCTCGTCTATGGCGTGACAGACGACTACGGCGTGAAGGAAGGCGAAGTGCGCTTCTCGGCGATCCGCAAGGAGGGAGAGCTGCCGCGCCGCACGCTGGTGGAACAGCCCGGCGCACAACTGACGCTGCCCTATGGCAGCCAGCAGGAAGCAGATGCCGAAACCGTCGTCAATCTGGCCGAGCATCCCTGGGCCGGAGCGCGCGTGCGGTTGCAGCTTTTCGTCAAGGATGATGCGGGCAACACGGGCCAGAGCGAAACCCGCGATGTCACGCTGCCGCAACGGCTCTTCACCAATCCGCTGGCGAAGGCGCTGGTCGAACAGCGCCGCAATCTCGTGCTGGACCCTGATCGCAAGAGCAATGTACAGATTGCGCTGGACGCACTGCTGATCGAGCCGGAACGATTCCTCGGCAAGCAGACCGGGGCATACATCGGCCTGCGGCTGGCCTCACAGCGCCTGCGCGCCGCCCGCACCGATCCCAAACTCCTTGAGGTGGCCGAATGGCTCTGGACCATGGCGCTCGAACTGGATGACGGCGGCCTCAGCGACGCAGAGAAAGCCTTGCAGGAGGCGCAGGAGCGCCTGAAGGAAGCGCTGGAGCGCAATGCCGACGCTGGCGAGATCAAGAAGCTGACGGACGAACTGCGCCGCGCCATGGACCGCTACATGCGGGAATTCGCCGAACGCGCGCAGCGCGAGAACCGTCTGGCGGACCAGCAGCAGAACCGCGGCGACATGAAGATGCTGAACCGCAATGACATGCAGAAGATGCTGGAGGAGATCGAGAAGCTGTCGAAGGAAGGCCGTCATGCCGAGGCGCAGGAGCTTCTGCGCCAGCTCAACGAGGCGATGAAGAACCTGCAGGCCCAGCGCGGCCAGCGCCAGATGGGCGAGCGCGAGCGCGGCATGGGCGAGAGCATGAACGAACTCGACCAGATGACCCGCGAACAGCAGCAGCTGAGGGACCGCACCTATCGCGAAGGCCAGGAGCGCCGCCGCCAGGGCCAGCAGGCCGACCGCAACCGCCAGCAGGGTCAGCAAGGCCAGCGCGGGCAACGCGGCCAGCAGGGCCAACGCGGCCAGCAGGGTGAGCCCGGGGAGAACGGCGATCAGGATATGGCCGAGAATGGCGATGGACAGGGCGAAGGTCAGGGCCAGAGCCTTCAGGAACGTCAGCAGCGCCTGCGCGAGCAGTTGGAGCGGCTGCAGCGCCGCATGCGCGAACTCGGCATGAATGGTGAGAAGGGCCTGTCAGAGGCTGAGCAATCGATGCGTGACGCCGAAGGACAACTCAAGCAAGGACAGGAAGGCCGCGCGGTGGACAGCCAGGGCAAGGCGCTGGAAGGCCTGAGGCGCGGCATGCAGGGCATGGCCCAGCAGATGCAGCAGGGAGAAGGCGACGGCACGGAACAGGCCGAGGGTGGTCCGGGCGGCGATGATCCCAACCGGCAAGGCCAGCCGCGCGCCGACGGCGGAAACCGGAATGACGATCCGCTGGGCCGTGACAACCGCAATCGCTACGGCAACGAAACAGCCCGCATGCGCATGCAGGGCGATGACCGCGGCACCGTCGGTGATCGTGCGCGCCGCGTGCTGGAAGAATTGCGCAGGCGTCTGGGCGAAAGCGAGCGCCCGCAGATGGAGCTGGATTACTTCGAGCGGTTATTGCCCAGGAATTAAGCTGTCAGGGCCACCGCACCCGTGGCGGCAGCGACGACAGGATTGATTCCACATTGCCGCCTGTCTTGAGCCCGAACAGCGTACCGCGATCATGCAGCAGGTTGAACTCGACATAACGCCCGCGCCGCGTCTCCTGCTCGATCACATCCGCCTCTGACCACGGCTTTGACATGTTGCCGCGCAGAACCGGATCATAGGCCTTGATGAAGGCGCGGCCCACATCCTGCGTGAAGGCAAGGTCCGCCTCCCATTCGCCATTGTCGAGATAATCGTAAAAAATGCCGCCGATGCCGCGCGGTTCCTTGCGGTGCGGCAGGAAGAAATACTCCTCGCACCATGCCTTGTAGCGCTCATGGGAGGCGATTGCCGCATGCGCATCGCAGGCCTCGCGCATCATGGCGTGGAAATGCACGCTGTCCGCATCTTCCTGGTTGCGCCTCCGCATCAGCACCGGCGTCAGGTCCGCCCCGCCGCCGAACCACTGGCGCGAGGTCACGACATAACGCGTGTTCATGTGCACGGTCGGCGCGTTGGGATTCCACGGATGGCCGATGACAGAGACACCGGAGGCAAAAAAGTTGGGGTTTTCGGCGGCACCCGGAATCTGCTTGGCGAATTCCGGCGAGAACACGCCGTAGACCGTGGAGGTATGCACGCCGACCTTTTCGAAGACCCGGCCATACATCATCGACATCACGCCGCCCCCGCCGTCATTACCCTCGTGATCCTTGCGCGACCACGGCTTGCGGACGAAGCGGCCGGGCTGATCCTTTGGCGTCCCGGCCATGAAAGGGCCATTGGCGTCATCTTCGATGTCTTCAAAGGCCGCACAAATCTGGTCACGCAATGACTCAAACCAGGCGCGCGCTGTGGCCTTGCGGCGCTCCAGCTCAGCCGCGGGCGGGAGAGGGTGGGGAATCTGGGCGTGGGTGTTCATGGACGCGATTGTGCCTGTGGTGCGTGTGTCATGGAAGGGTCGGGCGGATTCTTACGTAGTGGCCGCTGATGTCCGGTTGATCTGGCTCAAGCATGGCAAAAGCTCACTCAAGCATCCCACGGCTGCCGAAGCGCTCGGCAACCGCGCGGCGGCTTGATACCGCCACAACCATTCGCCCGATATTGTTTCGGTAGATCACGGTCAGTTTGATGTACTGTGTCGCACGTTCAATTTTTCCGACGAGATCAAGGGTCAGTCCACGACCGCTATCTGACGCTGCAAAAACACTGTAGTTGTTGAGGCGAAAGTCTTTCACGCCCGCCGAACGTAGCACCCGGTTGGTGATACGGACACCCTGGCTGCGCCCCTGTCTCTCGAGCTTATCAATCTCGTTCAGCATGGTCGCAGCTTCAGTATCGACTCCAAAAAGAACAAGGGCCAGCCCGCCGCAACCCGGAAGCTCGCACAGATACAATGCAGTCGTGCGGATATCGTCTGATTTCAGGTCCTTGTTGAACTCATCAGCCGACTGCGACTTGAAACCTTGCTGCTCCAGAAGCGCCACTGCACCTGAGGTAGGCCCGCCGGTTGTCTGACACGCCGCGAGAGCGGCAGTGAATACGATGGCAAATACAAGGCGGATGACATTCACGGGGCGGCTCCTTGAACCTGCGGGACTTGCCCAAACTAGCCGCAAACCCTCACCGTGGAAACCCGTTCACCTGCCGCAATGCCTCGCCCAGCACGATCGCTGCCGAAACCGATACATTCAGCGACCGCACCTCGGCCCGCATGGGGATCACCACGCGCGCATCCACCGCCGCGTGCACATCGTCGGCCACACCCGCGCTCTCGCGCCCCACCATCAGGATATCGCCTGGCTGAAACCGGAACGCCGTATGGGGCAAGGCGCCCTTCGTTGTCAGCAGCACGAGCCGAGCC
>CAXTUM010000270.1:0-4755 GCA_964247205.1 uncultured Beijerinckiaceae bacterium | reverse complement strand
CATTTGCGTGGAACAAGGGCACCACTGGCATCGCAATGTCGCTGGAGCGCAGGCCCAGAAAATCACCGTTGTTCACGGCCAGCGCATGCAGCACGTTGGAGCGGTGCGAATAGAGCACGCCCTTGGGATTGCCGGTCGTGCCGGAGGTATAGGCCATGCCCGCCGCTGCGGTCTCGTCCACCGGCAGCCAGGTGAAATCGCCATCGGCTTTGGCCAGCCAGCTTTCGTAATCGACTGCGCCTTTCAGGCTGGTCGCGGGCATATGCGCCGCATCGGTCAGCACGATGAAGCGGGTGACCGTCGGGATCTGGCCGGCAATCGCCTCCAGAATCGGCACGAAGGTGAGATCGACCAGCATCAGCCGGTCTTCGGCATGGTTGATGATCCAGGCGATCTGGTCGCGGAACAAGCGCGGATTCACCGTGTGATAGACGCATCCGGCGCCCGTGATGCCGTACCACGCCTCCAGATGCCGCCAGGTATTCCAGGCCAGCGTCGCCACCCGGTCGCCGGGCATAAGTCCTTCGCGGACAAGGCGCTGCGCCAGTTTCAGCGATCTCGCGCGGACTTGCGCATAATCCGTCTGGTGAACGGGACCTTCGACGGAGCGGCTGACGATCGCGCGGTGCGGATGATATTTCGCTGCGTGATCGATGATGCGGTGGATCCGCAGCGGCCAGTCCTGCATCAATCCAAGCATGAGCCTATTTCCCTCCGGAAAGCGGTTGTTCGCGTGTTTTTCCCGAGAGTGCCGTGAAAATTCCTGTGCGGCAATCATTGCATGGTGAAGGATTGCTGCTTACGAAGATTCGACCACGGGAACGGGCTGCACGGGAACGGGCTGAATGTCGGATACGCTTACGCCAGAACGAATCTATTTCCGCTTTGTCCGGCTGCAGCAGCGCGTATTTGGCGAAATGGCGCAGACGCTGAAGCCGACCGGCCTGTCGATCCCGCAGTTCGACGTGCTCTCCACCCTGACCGAGCAGGAAGGCCTGTCGCAGAGCGATCTGGCGACCCGGCTCTATGTGACCAAAGGCAATGTCTCCGGCCTGATCGACCGTCTTGTGGATGCAGGCCTTGTCGAACGCCGCAGTGCTCCGGGGGACCGGCGTTCCAATGCCGTTTTCCTGACACCAGAGGGGCGCAAGGTGGCGGACGAAGGCATCCGTCTGCAGAAGGCCTTCGTGGCTGACACGCTCGGCAAACTTCAGCACACCGATCTCAAGGTTCTCGATGGCATTCTGACGCAATGGCGCGATGCCGTCCGCAACCGGGTCGGCAAGCGGTAGTGCGTGATGGGTGACGATCCGCTGCTGATGCCTGTTTCAGAGCAGATCGCCTTGCTGCGGTCTGGCCGTTTGTCTGCGGCCGAACTGATGGCGCTGACTCTCCGGCGCATTGAAACACTCAATCCCGCACTCAACGCTGTCGTGCATCTCGATGCGGAAGCCGGACGGCTAGCGGCTTTACTGGCTGATGACCGCCTGAAGCGCGGCGAGGCACGGGTGCTGGAAGGCCTGCCGATCACCATCAAGGATGCGTTTGATGTCGCGGGAATGCCCTCGACCGGCGGGAGCCCCTCGCTGAAAGAGCGCGTGCCCGCGGTCGATGCCGTTGCTGTGCGGCGGGTGCGCGAGGCCGGTGCAATCATCATCGGCAAGACCAATGTGCCGGTCTTTTCAGGTGACTTCCAGACATACAATCCCATGCACGGTGTGACCAGTAATCCGTGGAATGTGGAGTATTCGCCCGGCGGCTCATCCGGCGGCGCGGCGGTGGTGGTCGCCACTGGCATGAGCAGTTTTGAGATTGGTTCCGATCAGGGCAGTTCCGTCCGCTGGCCCTGCGCCGCCAACGGCATCCATGGGCTGAAAACCAGCTGGGGCCTCGTTTCGAACTGGGGGATCATCCCGCCTCCGCCCGAAAGGCGCACCGAGCGCAACACGGAACTTGTGGTCATCGGCCCGATGACCCGCCACGCGGCGGATCTCGATCTGCTGCTGCCGATCCTCAGCGGGCCGCGCAACACAGAAGTCGCAGGCCCAGTGCTGCCGCTGCCGCGCCAGACTGATCCAAAGGGCCTGCGTGTAGCGGTCTGGCTGGACGAAGCCATCGCGCCCGTGGACCGCTCTGTCAGCGACGGTGTACGCCACGCCGCGAAACTGCTCGCTGATCAGGGCGCGATCATCGACGAAAAAGCCCGTCCGGCGTTCCGTTTCGAGGAAGCGTACGAGATTTTCGCGCTGCTGAACCACTGGCTCGTGGGATATGGCCTGCCGCCGCGCATCCGCGACAAGATAGCGGGAATATCCGGACAATTTGCGCCGGGTGATCTCTCGCACAGGGCGTTGCAGGCGCGCGGCATGCGCATGACGCCGGGCTTCTACCAGGAAGTTGATTCCCGCCGGAAGCGCATGGTCCGGCAATGGGCCAGCTTTTTTACCCGGTGGGATGTAATCCTGTGCCCGCCAGCACCGGTTTCGACCCTGAAGCACGATCACGAGCCCAACATCATGATCAGGACGCTGGATGTGAATGGCGGCAAACGGCCCTATCTCGATTTCCTGCACTGGGCTGCTCTGGCAGCCGGCGGAAACCTCCCGGCAACCGTGGCGCCCGCCGGATTCACGCCGGACGGCATGCCGCGGGGTGTGCAGATCATCGGGCCGATGATGGAAGACCGGACGCCGGTTGCAGTGTCCCGGATGCTGGAGACATTGCAGGGCGGATTCAAGGCTTCGCCCATGGCACTTGGCGTTTGAAGCGTCCTGATCTAAAAAGCGCCTAGATTTTCAGCTTGGAATATGGCGGCAAGACGTCAGGCTTGCTGTGTTCGGGTGTCGGGGACAATGATGTTCAATATGATTCAATCCGCTGCAAGGCTGTCAGCAGCTATAACTATGCTGGCCGCCGGCGTTCTGATGACGCCGGATGAAGCGAAAGCTCAGGCATCCAACTGCCAAACCGATTTCCAGAAGGTGATGGCGCCGCGCGAGGCGCTGATGCAGCGCATCAATGGCTTCCGCAACAAGCGGCCCACCGCCGGACAGGCCTGCTCGACTTTGGGGCAGCTGGTCGCGGCAGACGGCAAGGTCCTGAAATGGATGACCGAGAACAAGGACTGGTGCCAGATACCTGATGCCCTGGTCGAGCAGCTGCAGACCGCCAGCGGACAGGTCAGCAGATCGCGCGGGCAAGCCTGCACCGCTGCCAAGAACCAGGTGAGCCAGCAGGCGCGTGCGCGCGCGGCTCAGGCCCGCGCCCAGCAGGGCGGCGGCGCGCCTCCTGTCGGTTCCGGTGTCCGCCTGCCCCAGGGCGCCTTGTGACGGAAATGCCCGCACCAGCTCCGGCTGATGCGCCACGCGGCAATCTCGTTGACCGGTTCGCACCTGCCGCCGCACGCCCCTATCTGCGCATGGCGCGTATCGACCGGCCAATCGGGTGGTGGCTGCTGCTGCTGCCATGCTGGTGGTCCTCGGCGCTGGCCGCCGCCGCCGCCGACCAGAGTCCCAACATCCTGCACCTCGTTCTCTTCCTGATCGGCGCCATCGCCATGCGCGGCGCGGGCTCGACGTGGAACGACATCGTTGACCGCGATCTCGACGGCAGCGTTGAGCGCACGCGCAACCGGCCCCTGCCCTCGGGCCAGATCAGCGTCAGGAATGCCACAGTCTTCGCAGGCGGATTATGCCTCGTCGGGCTGACGGTCCTGCTGTCGTTCAACACCTTCGCCATTGTCCTGGGCTTCGTTTCGTTGCTGCCGGTGGCGGTCTATCCCTTCATGAAGCGTCTGACAGACTACCCGCAGGCCGTGCTGGGTCTGGCCTTCGCCTGGGGAGGCCTGATGGGCTGGGCCTGTTTCACGGGAACGCTGGGGGCGGCCCCGGTCCTGCTCTATGCGGGCGCGATCCTCTGGGTGATCGGCTATGACACGATCTATGCGATTCAGGACATTGAGGATGATGGGCTCGTCGGCATCCGCTCGACCGCGCGGAAGTTCAGCGACAAAGCTCCTGCGCTGATCGGCGGCTGTTATCTGGGAGCTGTCGGTCTGATCGCGGCGGCGTTCATCGTGGCGGAGGCTGATCTGCCGTCGTGGCTGGGTCTTGCGGCTTTTGCCGCGCATCTCATCTGGCAGGTCAATACGGTCGATATCGCCAATGGACCCCGCGCATTGATGCTGTTCAAATCGAACCGCGACGCAGGGCTTTTGCTGTTCATCGGCATTCTCGTCGATTGTTTGACGTGAAGCCTTCCGGAATGGCTTGCGAAGCGCTACATTAGAATCGCGGGGCTGCCTGGTGCGCCAGGAGAAGTATTTCCCGGGGCCTTATCGATCCATCGGGAGCTGTCCCTGTCCGAGGCCGTGGTCTCGGGCATCACGGTGCCCACCTACTTATGTAGGTCTCCGGAATCGATACTCCGACGGCCGAGGCGGCTCCGCACCCCTCCTCACGCCGCAATCTGCAGACTCGGCGCCGCAAGCTTCACCTCGTTATCCACGTGCGCCTCGAAGCGCTTGAAGTTCTCGGCGAAAAGCGCGTTCAGCTTGCTGGCGGTTGCGGCGAAATCCGCCTTGTCCTTCCAGGTCTTGTGCGGTGTCAGGATATGCGGCTCGACGCCCGGCACCTCGGAAGGCACCGCGAAACCGAAATAGGGATCGGTCTTGAACTTGGCCCTGGCCAGTGAGCCATCCAGCGCAGCTGTCAGCAGGCGACGGGTCACGCGGATCGGCATGCGGCGTCCGGTGCC
>CAXTUM010000269.1:0-4772 GCA_964247205.1 uncultured Beijerinckiaceae bacterium | reverse complement strand
TTTCCTTCTCCCGCCTGCGGGAGAAGGTGGCGCGAAGCGCCGGATGAGGGCAGCGCAAACCCTCCGTTAACCATGATGCCCCAAGGTCAGCGCATCGAAAACGCCATGGTTAACGGAACCTGAAACGCGATGTCTGAAGCGATTAAGTTGCTCAAGAACCCTGCCAGATCCGACGGACAGATTGTCCGCAACCGGCCCAAGATAGGCGAAGCCGTCGTGCGCAACCCCGTCTCCGGTCGTTCCTGCGGCACCTGCACGATGTGTTGCAAGCTCTACCCTGTGCCGGTCATGGATAAGCCTCAGAATGTCTGGTGCAAGGAATGCAAACCGGGCAAGGGCTGCGCTATCTGGGACACGCGCCCGCAATTGTGCCGGGACTTCCATTGCCACTACATTCTGGACGCTGAGGTCGATGACAACTGGAAGCCGGACATAGCCAAGTTCATCATGAACTTCCAGTCAGCCAACACCATGTGGATAAAGGTCGATCCGGCTTACAAGACAGCATGGAAACAGGAGCCCTATTATTCCGTCCTGAAGCGCTGGTCGAAGGACTTCATCGACGCCGGCGGCTATCTCCTGATCGATGACGGTTTGACCGCCTATTGTGTGACACCTTCTGACGACGTGGCTGTTTCAAGTCATGGCAAGAAGGTCGATTTCCACGTCCGGACGACCAAAGTCGGGCTGACGGTGGTCTACGATGTCGTGATCCGCGAGGTCGCATAAAATAAGCGGCGGGCTTTCGCCCGCCGCTTCTCTAACTTGGTGCGCTTGTTCGGAAATCAGAACAGGCGGAGGATCGCCTGATCAGCACGTGACGCCAGCGAGAGAGCCTGAACCGCCAGCTGCTGCTTCGTCTGCAGGGCGGAGAGGTTCGCGCCTTCTTCGTTGATGTCAGCAAGAACCAGATCGTCAGCGGCCTGGTTGTTGATGCGAGCCGTATCCTTGGTGAAGCCCACACGGATGTCGATTGTCGCAGCCTGCGTGGCAACCGAAGCAGACTTGGCCTGCAGGTTGTTGATCGCATTCGCGATATCCGTGCGGAAGTTCGTGATCTGGCTCTGGTTGTTGGCAACATCCCATGCAGCACCTGTCGTTGCACCGGTCGTAACTGCCACGTTGGCAGCAGGAGCAGCAATCAGGAACCCGTTATCCGTACCAGCAGCAGCAGCCAAACGTGTCACACCCAGACCACCGTTGGCAATCGTGGTGCTGAGACGAACGTCAATCGGGTTGACGACGATTGAAGTGAAGTTGGTCGTCTGGGTATTGGTGGCGACGGTCAGCAAGCCAGCTGCGTAAACAGCTTTTTCTGCTGCAGTACCAGCACCGAGACCAGCAGCAGTCGTCTTGACGGTGTAGCTGCCCGCAGTCAGCGAGGTTGAGTCGGAGACGAGGGTCTGTTTGCCGTTGAAGCCCGAGTCAGCGAACAGCCGGACGGCCTGTGTCAGCAGTTCGGCAACCTGATCGCGCAATGCTGCACGGTCCGTATCCGAGGTGCTGGTCAGGGCGGTCTTGGCCAGTCCGTCAGCAGACTGGAACAGCTTGATCGCGCCGTCGATGGACTTGGTGACCTTGTCGATCGTCTGACGGGCCTGTGTCAGACCTTCAACGAGACCACTAAGCTTTTCACCTTCAGTGCGAAACGCAACGGCGCCGAAGTAAGCGCGAGCATTGTCGAGGGCCGAGTTCACCTTCTTGCCGGTGGCAAGGCGCTTGTTCGACGTATCAACCTGGCTCTGGATGTCGCCCATCGAGTAGAGAGCGTTGCGCATGCCGGAAGAGAGAGAGATAGACATTGTGAAACTCCTGTTTCGTTTTGACGCCCCGTTCTGGGGCACCGGAGCGTTCTGCCCCGGTTTGACGATCAGGAGGGTGACGCAGCGGCAGGTAACGCAACGTCAAGGAACATGGTTACGCCGCCGGTAGGCTTACCGGGGGGAAAATATTCACCATGAACGTCTGGTTAAAACGGGGGTATTAATCGGTTGGAAGGGATGAAAAGGATTGAATTTCAATGGGTTGGTATTTTAGCAATGCGTTAAAGTTAACGGAATTTGCGGGTTGTTCTTCCTTCTCCCGCCTGCGGGAGAAGGTGGCAGGCGCAGCCTGGCGGATGAGGGTGCGCCCTATACGCTGCGGAGGAAGGAAGTGCCCTCATCCGCCCTTCGGGCACCTTCTCCCGCAGGCGGGAGAAGGAAAGTTCACACCAGGTCGATCAGTGCGGGGATCAACGGCTCATCCGCGGGCGGCATGGGATAATCCCGCAGCTTCGCGGGCCGCACCCATTTCAGCGCCTGCCCTTCACGGGACGCAACAACGCCTTCCCAGCGACGGCATATATAGAGCGGCATCAGCAGGTGAAAGTCAGGATAGGCATGGCTGGCGAAGGTGAGCGGTGCGAGGCAGGCCTCCTTCACGTCGATGCCAAGCTCTTCCTTCAATTCGCGGATCAGGGCCTCTTCCGGGCGTTCTCCGGAATCCAGCTTGCCTCCGGGAAATTCCCACAAACCCGCCAGCGCCTTGCCTTCGGGACGCTGCGCGATCAGCACGCGCCGGTCCTCGTCCACCAGCGCGCAAGCAACAACGAGCAGGAGTTTCATAGCTTGCTCCCCAGCGGCAGGCGCACCAGCCCCGTGACGATGGCAACGCCGAGCAACACGATCACGCCGCCAATGATCTGGCGCAGCACCACCGGCTCTCCCAGCACGAGGACACCCATGACAACCGCCGTCGCAGGCACGAGATATCCCGTCATCGCCGCCTTCGTTGGTCCGCCCGCCGTGATCAGTCGCATGAACAGCCAGATTGGCAACGCGGTCGAGAACAGGCCGAGCGCCAGAAGGGGCCATATGTAAGGAGCAGCGCGTGCGTAATCGCCGGTGCCACCGATTGCGATCACGATCATCGTGCTGACAATGGCCGACACCGCCTGCTGCCCAAGCGCCATGCGAAGGGGAACCGCATCCGGAATCGTCCGCGCATAGACGTTGCCGATAGCGTATCCGAACGTCATGACCAGCATGGCAATCACGGCAAATGTCGTGCCGCCGCCCGCAAAGGCCTTGCCGCCGATGAGAAGCGCAATACCGATGGCTCCAATACCGATGCCAAGCGCCCGGGTCGTGGTCAGTCGTTCCCCCGCCAGCAGGAGATGCGCAAGCAGCGCCGTCATCAATGGACCCGCTGCCTGTATGAGTGCGGCAGGGCCGGAATCCATGTGAAGCAGGGCATAAGCAACGAGGATGTTCGGGGCCCAGCCGTTGACGCTGCCCAGCACCAGCCAGTCCCGCCACTCGCGCCCCTTGGGCAAGGCCGACTGCCCGACCGCGATGACGGCGATGACGAGAGCGGTGGCCGCAAGGCCTGCCCGGATGGACGCGATGATGGTGGGCGGCAAGCCGCCGTCGATCAGCTTCATGAACAGGAAGCTGCACCCCCATGTGACGGAGCAGCCAATGAGATGCGCCGCGATGAAGCCGTTGCTGACGGGAGATGCGGACGCGGCAGAACTCACGAACGGTAATCGCCGTTGATCTCGATATAAGCCTTGGTCAGATCGCAGGTGTAGGCCGTATAGCGACCCTTGCCGAGGCCGAGATCGACCGTAATGGCGATATCCTGATGCTTCATATAGGCCGAAGTCTGGCCCTCGCTGTAATTCGGGTCACGCTCGCCCTTCACGGCAACACGATAAGGACCAAACGAAATCGCCAGCTTGTCGCGTTCCGCCGGCTGGCCCGCCTTGCCCACCGCCATGACGACGCGGCCCCAGTTCGCATCCTCGCCCGCCACCGCCGTCTTCACCAGTGGCGAGTTGGCAATCGACATTGCGATGACGCGGGCGGATTTGGCGGACACGGCGCCGTTGACCTGCACCGTCACGAACTTGCGCGCGCCCTCGCCGTCCTTCGCCACAAGCTGCGCCAATTCCAGCAGCAGTTCGTTCAGCGCCTTGCGGAATGCCATCAGCGCCCGGTCGGCGGGATCCTTGACCAGCTTCTGGCCGCGTTTGGACGCTGCACCGGTGGCAAACAGCATCAGTGTATCGGATGTGGACGTATCGCCATCCACAGTCACAGCGTTGAAGCTGTTGACCACGCCCTTCGCCAATAGCCCCTGCAAGGCCTCCTTGCCGATGGCGGCATCGGTGAACACGAAGGACAGCATCGTCGCCATGTCAGGCGCGATCATGCCCGCACCCTTGGCGATCCCCGCGATGGAAACCGGCGTACCGTTGATATTCACCGTGCGCGTCGCGACCTTGGGGAACGTGTCGGTGGTCATGATGGCTTTCGCCGCATCCAGCCACGGACCCGGTTTGGCGCGCTTCACGCAATCCTCGAGCACGCCGTTGAAGCGTGTGGCATCCAGCGGCTCTCCGATCACGCCGGTGGACGCCAGGAAAACCTCGGTCGTCTTGCAGTCCACCGCCTTCGACGCGATGTCCGCCGTCAGCTTGACCGCAGCTTTGCCCTTGGCACCGGTGAAGGCATTGGCATTGCCCGAATTGACGACGAGCGCCCTCGCCGACCCTTTGGGAAGATGCGCACGGCACCAGTCCACCGGAGCGGACGGGCATTTCGACGTGGTGAACACGCCTGCCGCCACGGTGCCTTTGTCCATGATGGCGAGAAATACATCCGTGCGGTTGCGGTACTTGATCCCGGCCTCTGCTGTGGCGAAGCGTACGCCAGAAATTTCCGGCATGGCGGGATGGGTTTTCGGAGCGAGTGGAGAAACAGGGACGTCTTTGCCAGCCATGGGTC
>CAXTUM010000268.1:0-4788 GCA_964247205.1 uncultured Beijerinckiaceae bacterium | reverse complement strand
GGTCGCGCTTCTTGGCGGCGGCAATGCCGAGCGCAGGGTTGGCGATGACTTCTTTCCATGCCTTGACCGTGGCGCGCAGGAAACCCTGCACGGCGGCAGGATTCTTGGCCATCTCGGGCGAGATGACGATGCCATTGCCGTAAACATCCATGCCTGCCTCGCTGTAGCGGATGGCGACGATGTCGTCCGGGTTCACGCCGCGCGCCTTGAGATCGAGGAACGACGAGAAATAATGCCCGGAGATGAAATCCACCGTGCCATTGACGAGGCTAGCCTCACGCAGCTGCGGCGTCAGGTTCACATGCTCGACCTTGGCTTTGTCGATGCCGGTCTTCTTGGCGAAGGCCGGGAACAGGCGGAACGAGGCATCGAACACCGGCGCGCCGAGCTTCTTGCCCTCAAGGTCCTTGGCCGTCCTGATGCCGCTCTTCTTCAGCGCATAGACGCCGAAGGGCGGGAAATCATAGGCCATGAACACGCAGAGCACTTCCTTGCCCTCGTTCTTGGCGTTGTACTCGATCACCGAGTTCACATCGGCAAAGCCGATCTGGTACGCGCCGGACGCCACGCGCTGCACTGCGCCGGCGGAGCCCTGTCCGGGGTCCATGCTGACGTCGAGGCCTTCCGCCTTGTAGTAGCCCTTGTCGAGCGCCACGAGGAACGGCGCGGTCGGTCCCTGGAACACCCAGTCCAGCGTGAATTTGATCGAGGTCTGGGCCTGCGCGGGCAGGGCGGTGAAGGCGAGGCCAGTTGCGGCGAGCGCGGCGAAGATGCGGCGGCTGAAAGTCATGATGGCTCCTCCCGAAGAGCGGTTGATGCTTTCCAGAGCCAGCAAAAACGATGCCACGTCAAGCGGGCAAGGGCACGCTGCCCACTACTTCGTGCCGTACATCCGGTCACCGGCATCTCCCAGTCCAGGCACGATATAGCCGTGATCGTTCAGATGGCTGTCGATGGCCGCCGTGAAGATCATGACATCGGGATGCTCGGCGCGCAGCTTGGCAATGCCTTCGGGTGCGGCCAGCAGGCAGACAAAGCGCAGATCCTTCGCGCCGCGCTCCTTCAGCCTGTCGATGGCGGCGGTGGCGGAATTCGCAGTCGCCAGCATGGGATCGAGCACGATCACCTGCCGGTCCGCGATATCCGGCGGGGCCTTGAAGTAGTATTCCACGGCCTGCAGCGTCTTTGGATCGCGGTAGAGGCCGATATGCGCCACGCGGGCGGAAGGAACCAGCTCCAGCATGCCGTCAAGGAAGGCCGTTCCTGCCCGCAGGATGGGTGCGAACACCAGCTTCTTGCCCGCGATCACCGGTGCCTGCATCGGCTCCAGCGGCGTCTCGATGGCGCGCAGTTCCAGCGGCAGATCGCGCGTCACCTCGTAGCACAGCAGAATCCCGATCTCGTTCATGAGCTGGCGGAACGAATAGGTGGAGCGCTCCTTGTCGCGCATCAGGGTCAGTTTGTGCTGCACCAGCGGGTGATCCACCACAATCACGCCGGGCTGAACTTCCTTGGCCATCGTCAATTACCTCAAGTGTTGCGTGTCAGAATACCGTTCCATCACTGACAATGGAAAGAGGCGGTCCCCCGCCTGTGCGCTTTTCCCGTGCAATTCTGCGCCCGGCAGACCACGTTCCACCTTCCAGTATCTTTGCCAGCGGCAATGTTTCCCCGTTCATGCCGAGATTGCGCCGGATATGGGCGGCGATCTCGTCGAGCAGCACCACGGTCAGCGCCCGCCATTCGACGACCAGCGCCGATCCTGGCTCATGCGCCCTGTCGGCGTCCCTCGGGTCCTTCAGGCTGATCACGCCGCCATCAAGGAACAATCCGCCGTTGCGGTATTCCGGCAGGCCGGTGAGCCCGTCGATATCCGTGACCTTGCATCCCGCCCATTGCAGCGGCTCGATCAGGCTGTAGGCCATCCATTGCGACAGCTTGTGGAACGGCACGAGGCCGTTGCTGGCGTCAGCTGTCTTCACCATCGGATGCCGCCAGCAATCACCCAGCGAAATACCGCCCAGGTTGATGCGCCCCGGCCAGATCGGCCCGAGATGCAGCAGGAGCGCCTCGAGAATGGCTGGAGCCGGGAGGCTGCCACCGGTCGCTTTGGCCATGAGATGATCGAACAATCCGCCGGGACGCGGTCTGTCGGCAGACCCAAACACGGCATGATTGGCGCGGACGACGTCACCCAGTCTTCTGAGAAGCGCCGCGCGGCCCGCGATTCCGACCAGCGGATTGTCACCGGCGACCTGGAAACCCCGCGCGATATCATCTGCCGTCAGGTTGGCAAGCTTTGCCCCGTCCGCTCGCAGCGGCTCCTCGGGATTGGTCGAGAATGCACCCGCCTCGAACATCCGCAGGCTGGCAATGCCCAGTCCTTCTGATCGAGACAGCACAAGCCCGGTCTTGTCGTCCGTATAGCGCCAGTCGGGACCCGCACCCGCATCCAGCAGCACGCTGGTGATCGCCAGATCATAGGCGGCACGTCCCCTTGCTGCCGCTGATGGCCAGCTGGTCGATCCGTCGATATCAGCCCAGAGATTCTGCCCCGCAGCCATGAAATGCCGCCAGCGCGCATGAAACGGAATATCAAGCGAAGGGTAGTTGTCGCGGATGGTCCCGATCACATACTCCGCCAGCGCGGGAAGCTTGCCGGGATGAATGCGGAAATGATCCAGTCTGTCATCCAGTCCGGCGTCATAGAGCAGCCGCGTCCGGGTGCGTACAGCCTTGGGAGAGAGAAGCGAGAGAGCGAGCGTCTTGTCAGGTGTCATCGGCGGAACAAGGACATGAAGGCGGCTGGTTTGGCAAGGAGCTTTGCCTGAGTTTCACTTTGGCTGGGCTCAATAAAAGCTGACCGGAAAATATTTCAGCATCAGGTTCTGGTAGATGCCCTGCTCGGCCAGCCGGAACAGTGCGAAATCCACTGCCCTGCGCAATTGTGCTCCGTCCTTGCGAAAGGCCATGGCCGCCCCGCCGCCGAAATAGCGGCTTTCGAAATATGCTCCGCCGACAAAGCGGCAGCAATTCCTGCCGTTCTGGCCATTGAGCCAGAGCGCCAGTCCAACGCCGTCACCGAACATCGCGTCGGCCTTGCCCGATGTCAGCAGCTTCAGCGCCTCATCCTGATCCGGCGCGGTCATCGGCTTCGCCCGGGGGAAGAACGTCGCCAGGAATGCGGCATGGGCGGAGCCCGCCACGACGGCCACGGTCCGCTCGCCGATATCGCTCACCCCGCCTGCGGTCAGTCCGCTGTCGTTCCGGCTCACGAAACGTCCGGGCGAGCGGTAATAGGGGATGCCGAAATCGATCCTGGCGCGGACCCCCTCGGTATCAGCCAGAGAAGCGATGACGGCATCGCCGCGCCCTTCTTCCAGCGAGGGGATCAGCGTCTCCCAGCGCCGCGCCTGAATGGTGCATGCCAGTTTCAGCTCAAGGCAGATAGCGCGGGCAAGGTCCACGTTGAATCCGGTAAGCTGACCGTCGGGTCCGGGAAAATGGAACGGCGGATAATCATCATCGGTGAGAAAGCGAATGGCGCGCAGGCCGGTGAGATCAGGCCGCTCGGGCTTTCGCGCCGTATCGAAAAAGGGCACACTGTCGGGTAGCGGCCCGGGCGTCTGGGCAAAAACAATCCCCGGTCCGCTTGCCAGCAACAGGCAGACCGCAACGATCCTGTGCAGCCAGCTCGTCATGCTTCAGACCTTGGCATCCGCATTCACGAACGCGATGCGGATCATGTTGGTTGAGCCTGGAGTGCCGAATGGCACACCTGCGATCAGGATGATGCGCTGGCCAGGCTTGGCGAAACCTTCCTTCAGGGCAGCGCCCGCTCCCGTTTCCGCCATCTCGGTCACATCATGGATGTCTTCACCAACAACCGGATGCACGCCCCAGACCAGTGTCATGCGCCGTGCTGTCTGGAGTTTCGGCGTCATCACCAGGATCGGTGTCAGGGGCCGCTCACGCGCCACGCGGAAGGCGGTGGAGCCGGACAATGTCCAGGCCACGATGGCCTTGAGATCGATGGTTTCCGCGATCTGCCGCGCCGCCGCCGCGATGGCGTCCGCTCCCGTATGCTCCGGCTCGCCACGCTGGCCCGCGAGGATGAACGGATAGTTGGCATCGGACTCGATCTCCTCGGCGATGCGGCTCATCGTGGCGACGGCCTCGACGGGGAAATCTCCTGCAGCACTCTCCGCCGACAGCATCACGGCATCCGCGCCCTCGAACACGGCGGTGCCCACATCCGACACCTCGGCGCGGGTCGGCACCGGGCTGGTGATCATGCTTTCCAGCATCTGCGTCGCCACCACAACGGGCTTGCCCATGCGGCGTCCCATGCGTGTGATGCGCTTTTGGATTCCCGGCACCTTCTCCAACGGCATTTCAACGCCCAGATCGCCGCGCGCCACCATGACGGCATCGGAAATCTCCATGATCTCTTCCAGCCGCGCCACCGCCTGTGGCTTCTCGATCTTGGCCATCACCAGCGCCCGGCCGCGCGCCACCTTCTTCACTTCGGCCACATCTTCGGGGCGTTGCACGAAGGAGAGCGCGATCCAGTCGACACCGGCGTCGAGCGCCGCATCAAGGTCAGCCCGGTCCTTCGATGTCATGGCGGACACCGGGATCATCGTATCGGGCAGGCTGACGCCCTTCTTGTTCGAAATCTTGCCGCCGACCTCGACGATGGTGACGGCTTCGGTCGCGGTTTCCTCCACCACCCGCAGGCGCAGCTTGCCGTCGGCTTCGCGCTCGGGAATGCAGGGGAAAGTGCGC
>CAXTUM010000267.1:0-4789 GCA_964247205.1 uncultured Beijerinckiaceae bacterium | reverse complement strand
CACCGGCTTGGCATCGCCCTTGGCCTTGCCGGATCTGACCATGGTCAGATAGGTCGGCACGCGTTGCAGGCCGTGGCCTTTCAGGCCGTCGGCTTCTGCCGCCACCAAGGCTTTTGCGACGGAGAGCGCCACGGGACGCGAGGCGCCGCGTTTCTGGAACTCGCGGGCGACGAAGCGGGTGGCGGCTTCGAGGCTCAGGGTTTTGTCCTTCATCTCAGGCCTCCAGCGCCTTCAGCACATTCGCCACGGTGACATGGCTGACGCGCACGTTCGACTCCTGTGTCACTCCCGCGATATGCGGCGTGAGGATCAGGTTCGGGCAATCCTTGAACACCGCGCCACGGGCTGCCGACAGCGGCTCCTCGTCAAACACATCCAGCGCCGCGCCGCCGAGTTCGCCCGCCTTGAGTGCCGCCGCCAGTGCAGCCTCGTCCACAACACCGCCCCGCGCTGCATTGAGCAGGATGGCATCCTTTTTCATCCGCTTCAGGCGGATTGAATCCATCATGTTGGCCGTCGTTTCGTTCAGCGGCACGTGCAGGCTCACCACATCCGATTCGCGCAGCAGCGGCTCCAGCCCGTGGCGATGCGCCATGGACCAGGCCGGATGGTCATCGGGCAGGTATGGATCGAAGGCGATGCAATGCATGCCCATCGCGCCGGCCCGGGTTGCAACCTCCCGGGCGATGGAACCGTAGCCGACGAGTCCCATCACCTTGCCGGACATTTCCCGGCCCATCAGGCGGTTGCGCGGCCATGCTCCACTGATGACATCGGGTGTGGCGTGATATGCCCCGCGCAGCAGAATCATGGCGGTGCAGATCACCCATTCCGCTACGGAAAGGTCGTTGGCGCCGCTTGCGGGGAAGACGCCAATGCCGCGCGCCGCGCAGGCCTCTGTGTCGATGTTGTCGAGTCCGACGCCAAGGCGGCCGACCACTTTCAGGTTCGTGCAGGCCGCAAGCAGGCTCCCGCGCACCTGTGTGCGGTTGCGCACCACGAGCGCCTTGCAGGTCGCAGCCTCGCGCAGCAGATCGTCCGGCCTGTCCACGAGCTTTGCATCGTAAAGCACGCTGTATTTCGACGGGATGGCCTTGAGCGCGGCTTCATCCAGAAACTCCGTGATCACGATATCAGCCATGACAAGCCCCCTTCTTTCAACGCAACAGGATGATGCCGCCGGTGGCGACAACCAGTATGATCAATGTCGCGCCCATGAACACGGCCACATGCCTCCATCCCACAGCGAGTATGGCGGACAGTGACGTGCCGAGCCCCAGCGCAGCGATGGATAGCAGCAGGCCCCAGCGGCTCACCTCGTTCAGGAACGCCTTGACCGGCAGATAAAGCGGCGTGATTTGCGGCATGGACATGGCGGCGGTGTTGACCAGCACCAGCACGAGAAATACGACGGCGAAAACCGGGGCAGGGACCTTGGCATCACCCGCCTGCTCGCCACGCCGCATGAACCACCAGCCGATGGCCAGCACTACCGGAAGCAGCAGGAAGACGCGGAAGAGCTTGACCACGACAGCTGTGTTTCCGACGGAGTCCGAGACGGCATACCCTGCGCCCACGACCTGCGCCATGTCATGGATGGTTGCACCCAGCATCAGCCCGGATTCACGTGGCGAAAGCCCGAGCCAGAGACACAGCGGCGGATAGGCCAGCATCACCAGCGTCGAGATCGCATTGGCCATGACAACGGTGAACGCGGTGTCGGCGTCCTTGTTCTTGTAGCTGGGAACAACGGTTGTCGTCGCAAGCGTCGCGGATGCACCGCAAACCGCGTTGGCGGCCCCCGCCAGTGCGCCGTAACCCGCTTCCTGGCCGAAAAGACGCGCCAGCCAGATCGAACCGGCAATCGTGATCGCCATGGAGCCTACGACCAGCAGGATCGTGCCCAGTCCCAGACCGATGATATCGCCCAGCGCGATCCTGAGGCCCAGCAAACCAATGGCGATGCGCAGCAGCTTCTTCACGCACCAGGTGATGCCGGGCTGGAAGCGCGGATCAGACGCCAACCGGTTCAGCGCGATACCGATGAACAGCGCGAGCACCATGGCGGGCAGGCTGAACCCGCCGGTGAGGCGTTTCAGCAGCGGTTCCGCCAGAACTGCGGCCACGGCCACAGCAGCAGACAATGCTATGCCATAGCCGTTCTTTGAAACGAAATCCGGAATGTTGCCTGTCATCGCGCCTGAAGACCACTGGAACGTGGAAAAGCCCTGATGTGAAAAGCCCTGACCGTTTGACGCGGCCAGGGCCTGGATAGTCGAGCCGAAAGTCTTGATTTTATTGGCTCAGCTCAGTGAAGCGGGGTTGCCTCCCCCATCTTTGGCAGGTTGATCCTGCCCTTTGCCCCCCTTCTGGTGTGGGGGTGTCACCGGCTTCCAACCGGTATTCGTGTGATCCCTTGCCGCTCAGGCGCTGCGGTAAAGCTTGGTCATCGAATATTCCCGATGCCCCAAAGCCTCTGCCGCCGTCAACCGTCCATTCGCTGTGCGGAGAATATTTTCGATCAGCATATCGCCTGCCTCCGGAATGGTGACATCGCGGCGCAGGATGCCCGAGACGTCCACATCAATGTGCTCCGGCATGGTGCGCATCGTCTTGGGATTGCCCGTGATCTTGATCACCGGGACAATCGGATTGCCGATGACATTGCCCTGCCCCGTGGGGAAGGTGTGGACGACATAGCCGCCCGCCATCATCAGGGTCACGCATTCGGCAGCAGCCGAGGAACTGTCCATGAAATAGAGGCCTGGACCCTTGGCCGGAGCCTCCGCCGGCTCCAGGATATCGATGTATTTCGACTCACGGCCGATTTTCTCGAGATTGCCGAGCGCCTTTTCCTCGATGGTGGTCAGGCCGCCCGCGATATTGCCCTTGGTCGGCTGGCTGTCGGAAAGATCGGAGGTCTTGTGGGCCTCGATGACATCATCCTGATAGGCCTTCCACATCTTGTACCAGCGCTCGCCCACCTCAGGTGTCGCAGCGCGGGCCTTGCAGAGGTGTTCGGCGCCGGTGATCTCGGAGGTTTCGCCGAAAACACCGTAGATGCCCCGGGGTAACCACTTGTCATACATATTGCCCACAGTGGGACAGGATGAGAGGCCCGTCGTCGTATCGGATTCGCCGCATTTCGTCGAAACCCAGAGATCGCCGATGGGACATTTCTCGCGCTGCAGCTCGGAGGCCCATTGCACGAAATCCTTGGCCACATAGGAGGCCCGCGCGATGGTGGCGATGTCGCCATGGCCCTCAATGCCGAAGCCGACGACAGGTTTGCCAGTTTTGGCGATGCCATCGACCACGATCTTGGTCCAGCCGTCCTCGATACCAATGACAATCACCGCAGCGACGTTCGGATTGGAGCCCGTGCCGATCAGGGTGCGGAAATGCAGGTCGAGATCCAGCCCGAACTGCAGGCGGCCATAGGCATGGGGAACCGCCAGCACACCCTTGACGTTGTTGGCGACGGCCTCGCAGGCCGCGTTCGACAGATCATCGAGCGGCAGCAGCAGCACGTGGTTGCGCACGCCGACGCGGCCGTTTTCACGCCGCCAGCCATTGAAGAAATCCTTCGCGGCGGCGCGGATGGCTTTCTTGGCGAGGGGACTTCTGAAGGCGGGCGCTTCGATCTTGCGGCCCTTCACGGTCCTTGATGGAATTTTTGACAGGTCGTAATTCGCGACCATCTGGCTGACGGACATGGCTTCTCTCCTTACCAGCGCTTGGTCTTGGCGTTATGAACGTGCAGGTGCTCACCCTTTTTGACATCGGATTTCACGATGCCGATATCCTGGGCGTATTTCCAGACCGTGTCGCCCTTCTTGAGATCCTTGAGGGCCACCTTGTGCCCGATGGGAATATCCATCTTGGCCGTGATCTTGAAATCGGAATTGTCATGGGTGATGACAGCCAGCATGTCGGTGCCGGCTTTCAGGTTCTCGACCACGACAACACCGCAGTTGTCCTTGTGGTCGTGCACCAGCAGGTGCGGAGCGCTCATGGGATGATCCTTGCTGAGAGTGCGCCATGATACGGCGCGGAACAAGGTCTTCTATAAGACATAAGACTTGACAGGGTCAATCACTCCTTGCCTTGATGCAAAAGGAATTCGGGATGGTCGGAATGGCGGGTGCAGAATCTATGGGTTTCAATCCGCTGTATCAGCAGGTGCGCGAAAAGCTGACCCAGCGCATCGCCGACGGCCGCTGGAAGGCCGGGCAGATCGTGCCAAGCGAGATGCAGATCGCGGCGGAGCTTGGCGTCAGCCAGGGCACGGTGCGCAAGGCGCTGGACGACATGACCGCAGCGCGGTTTCTTGTGCGCCAGCAGGGACGCGGGACCTTCGTGGCCACCCACGACGAGGCGCGTATCCTGTTCCAGTTCTTCAAGCTGAAGCCGGACGATGCCGATGGGCTGTTTCCCGAAAGCGAGGTGCTGGGTGTTTCGGATGCTCAGGCCAGCGCGGAAGAGGCCGCCAAGCTGGGGCTGTTCAAGGGCGAGCCGGTCATCCGTATCCGCCGGGTGCGCTCGCTTGCAGGCAAGCGCTGCATCGTCGAGACCATCGTTCTCGCGGCGGCGGTGTTCGACGGCCTGCAAGAGGGCGAGATTCCCAACAATCTCTACAATACCTACGCTGAAAGGTTTGGTGTCACCATCGCTGGCGGCCATGAAACCTTGAAGGCGGTCGCGGCGTCAGCGAAGGATGCCCGCGATCTGGGACTGTCCGCAGGCGCGCCGCTCCTGCTGATCGACCGGGTCGCGACCTCCATCGAGG
>CAXTUM010000266.1:3308-4792 GCA_964247205.1 uncultured Beijerinckiaceae bacterium | reverse complement strand
CAATCTGCTCAAGCCTGCGCTGGCGCGTGGTGAGCTGCATTGCGTGGGCGCGACGACGCTCGACGAATATCGCAAGCATGTCGAAAAGGACCCGGCTCTGGCCCGTCGCTTCCAGCCGGTGTTTGTCGACGAGCCGACCGTGGAAGACACGATCTCGATCCTGCGCGGGCTCAAGGAAAAGTACGAGCAGCACCACGGCGTGCGCATCCAGGATGCTGCGCTGGTTGCCGCCACCACGCTGTCAAACCGCTACATCACGGACCGCTTCCTGCCGGACAAGGCCATCGACCTCATGGACGAGGCGTCGGCGCGGCTGCGCATGCAGATCGATTCCAAACCGGAGGAACTCGACAGTATCGACCGCGAGGTGATCCGTCTCAAGATCGAGGCGGAAGCCCTGAAAAAGGAGCCGGATGCCGCCTCGAAGGACAGGCTTGTCAAACTCCAGAAGGAACTTGGTGATCTCGAAGAGCAATCCGCCGCCTTCACGGCGCGCTGGCAAGCCGAGAAAGACAAGCTTGGCAAGGCGGCTGACCTCAAGAAACAGCTCGACGATGCCCGTGGCGAACTGGGCCGCGCTCAGCGCGACGGCCAGTTCCAGCGTGCGGGTGAACTGGCCTATGGCCTGATCCCGGAACTGGAAAAGCAGCTGAAAGTGACGGAGGAAGCCGAAAGCGGCGGCATGATGGAGGAAGCCGTCACGCCCGACCACATCGCGCAGGTGGTCTCGCGCTGGACCGGTGTGCCCGTGGACCGGATGCTGGAGGGCGAGCGCGACAAGCTGCTGCGCATGGAGGACTCCATCGGCAAACGGGTCGTCGGCCAGGCCGAGGCCGTGCATGCGGTGTCAACCGCCGTACGCCGCGCCCGTGCAGGCTTGCAGGATCCCAATCGCCCCATCGGTTCCTTCATGTTCCTCGGGCCCACCGGTGTCGGCAAGACAGAGCTGACCAAAGCGCTGGCGGCGTTCCTGTTCGACGACGATTCCGCCCTCGTGCGCCTCGACATGTCGGAATACATGGAGAAGCATTCGGTCGCCCGTCTCATCGGCGCACCTCCTGGCTATGTCGGCTATGAAGAGGGCGGCGCGCTCACAGAGGCTGTACGCCGCAGGCCCTATCAGGTCGTGCTCTTCGACGAAATCGAGAAGGCGCATCCCGATGTCTTCAATGTGCTGCTGCAGGTGCTGGACGATGGCCGCCTCACCGATGGTCAGGGCCGCACGGTGGATTTCCGCAACGTGCTGATCATCATGACGTCCAATCTTGGTGCGGATTACCTCGTGAACCAGCCCGAGGGGCAGGACACGGATATGGTGCGCGACGAGGTGATGGGCGTGGTGCGCGGCCATTTCCGTCCGGAGTTCCTGAACCGCGTGGACGAGATCATCCTGTTCCACCGGCTCCAGCGTTCGGAGATGGGGGCCATTGTCGATATCCAGATGCTGCGGCTGGCCAAGCTGCTGGCGGACCGCAAGATCACGC
>CAXTUM010000266.1:0-3208 GCA_964247205.1 uncultured Beijerinckiaceae bacterium | reverse complement strand
GTCGATATCCAGATGCTGCGGCTGGCCAAGCTGCTGGCGGACCGCAAGATCACGCTGGAGCTGGAGCCGGATGCCCGCCAGTGGCTGGCGGACAAGGGCTACGATCCTGCCTACGGAGCCAGGCCGCTGAAGCGCGTGATCCAGAAGCACGTGCAGGACTCGCTGGCCGAGATGATCCTCGCGGGCAAGGTCAAGGACGGCGAGACCGTTCCGGTGGCCGTGGGGCCGGGCGGATTGATGATCGGGGATGTCACGGTGGGCGGCGAGAAGCGGCCGGTTGGAGTGGCGCTGAATTGAACGATTATAAGGAAGTTAGTGTGGTTATCGAATTTCGATAAACCGCACTGACTTTGCTATAAGTCAGCGTGCCTTATGCCAAAACGCCGCTTTCGCTCACCCTTTCAGGCTGCTATCCAAATTCCCGGAAGAGAACCGCTCCCGGTGGGGTGGCCGGACTTCAAATCCGGTGGGGGCTGTCTGACGGTCCCGGGTGGGTTCGACTCCCGCTCTCTTCCGCCAATCAACTACAGATGAGCCGCACGTGACCCTGTCCAATCCTGTTCTCGATGCCATCCGCGCCCGCAAGCACATGGGTGCTCTCATGTTGCAGCTGCCCGGACCGAACGGCGCCGAGATGGATGCCATCCTCGAAGCCGGTGCCGCCGCGCCAGACCATGGCAAGGTCGTGCCGTTCCGCTTCGTGGTGGTCCCGGATACTGTGCGGCAGTCCTTCATCGAGGCTTCGCTGGCGGCGTTCAGAACAGCGGTTCCCGATGCGGATGAGGCTGGTCTGAAAAAGGCGCGGGGCAAGGCGGAACAACCGCCAGCCATCGTGGCGGTGATCGCGCGTGTCGATGACAAACATCCCAAGATCGTGGCCTCGGACCAGTGGCTGACCGTGGGCTGCGCGTTGCAGAACCTCTGGCTTGCGGCTGAGAGCCTCGGGTTTGCCTGCGGTGTCTCGTCCGGTCGCCTGATGGATACCGATATCATGCGCAGGGCTTTTGGCCTTGCAGACAACGAGGCGCTTGTCTCCGTCATCTCAATCGGCACGCCAAAGGAACGCCAGCCTCCGCGCGCCAAACCGGCTCTGGCGGATGTGGTCCGGCAGTTCGGCTGATCCATGGGCCTGAAAAGCTGGCAAATAGTGGCGCAGGATATCGCTGCATTGGGTAAGCCCGTTGCGGGGACGGAAACTGTTTCGCTGCGCGGATCATCCGGGCGCATTCTGGCGCGGCCTGTTATTGCCAACGCACCGCTACCGGCCCTGACCCATGCCGTGATGGATGGTTATGCGCTTGGAAGCGTGCCGCCGGGACAATATCGCCTTCTGCAAGTGAAGCCAGAGCGGCTGGGTCTGGCTGAGTCGGCCGCTATTCTGGCAGGTGAAACCGTTCCACTGGGGACCGCCTCTGTCGTTCTGGCGGACAAAGCCCACCTTCAGGACGACCAGGTCATGGTCGCTGCCCCCCGGACCAAGGATAACATCCGCCGTGCTGGTGAAGAGTTTCTGCAGGGAGCGGAAATCCTGAAGCCCGGCATACGGCTGGACGCACGGCACGCAGCCCTTGCCGCGGCGGCTGGTGTGGAAACGCTTGATGTCCGCTGCAAGCCATGTGTGGCGTTGCTGGCTGTGCATGATGGCGCGGGCGCTCTGCCGCATCTCGCGGTTTTCAGCGCCTTGCTGGCAGGCGATCACCTTGATCTGGAAGAGGCCGTCTCGATCCGCTCCACAATGCTGGCGCAGGAGTTGCGGCGTCTGGCCGACCGATGTGACCTGATCGTCGTCGTCGCGGAAAGTATTGGTGGCGAGAATGGCCTTATGGCAAGCGCGATCGCTGCTTCCGGCGGTGAGGCTACAATCCGCCGTGCCGCTCTGAAACCCGCCAAACCCGTCATCACAGGCGCAATCAACGGCAAGCCCGTTCTGGGTCTCGCAGGAACGGCATATGCGACAACGGTGGCGGCGCATCTGTTCCTGAGGCCCTTGCTGCGGCATCTCGCTGGCCTTGCAATCAATGATCCGTTGATTCCAGTCTTTACAGCTTTCAGCCGGGCCCGAGAGGCCGGACGCGCGGAAGCCTTGCCGGTTCATGCAACGCGTGAAGGCACCCGCCTTATACTCTCCCCGGCAGGGCGGTTCGGCCAGCTTGGCGCACTTGCTGCCATGGACGGCTTCTGTCTCGTTGACGCAGATACCGGACCAGTCAGGCCCGGCGATCCCCTTCTCTACCATCCGCTGTTGATGCCGCTGATCTGAACTGTTTTTCGGGCGGTGCCCTCACTGCAAATCATGCTATCCCGCCCCCATGGCTATCCGCCGACTCGAACCAATCCTGATTGACCAGATCGCCGCCGGTGAGGTGATTGAGCGGCCTGCTGCCGCCGTGAAGGAACTTGTCGAGAACGCGGTGGATGCTGGCGCCGCGCGCATCGGCGTGGAGATCGAAAGCGGCGGGCGCAGCCTCATTCGCATCACCGACGACGGTTCGGGCATGACTGCCGCTGATCTCGAACTGGCGGTCGAGCGCCATGCGACATCCAAGCTGCCCACCAGCGATCTGATGGCGATTGATACCCTGGGCTTTCGCGGCGAGGCATTGCCCTCCATCGGCGCTGTGTCCCGGCTGGAAATCCTGACGCGTGCGGCGGGGCAGGGCAGCGGGTCCTCCATCCGCATCGAAGGCGGCCTCAAACACCCGGTCAAGCCTGCCGCCATGGCGAAAGGCACACGCATCGAGGTGCGGGACCTGTTCTTCGCCACGCCAGCGCGGCTCAAGTTCCTGAAAGGCGACCGTGCCGAGGGGCAGGCGGTGGCGCAGGTCGTCAAACGTCTTGCCATGGCGCATCCGGCGGTGCGCTTCTCCTTCAGCGGTGAGGGTGCCGCGAATTTCGATTATACGGCATCAGGCGATACGCCGGAGGGACGGTTGCTGCGTCTGGGGCAGGTGCTGGGCGCGGAATTCCGCGACAACGCCGTCGAGGTGCAGGCCGCGCGTGAGGGGCTGGCCATCAGCGGCTTCGCCGGGCTGCCGACGTTCCATAGGGCCACGTCTCAGGAGCAGTATCTCTTCGTCAACGGCAGGCCGGTGCGCGACAAGCTGCTGGTCGGCGCAGTGCGTGCGGCCTATGCGGATTACCTGCCGGGAGACCGGCATCCGGTGCTGGCCCTGTTCGTGATGATCCATCCGGCGGAAGTGGATGTGAA
>CAXTUM010000265.1:0-4812 GCA_964247205.1 uncultured Beijerinckiaceae bacterium | reverse complement strand
CGCAGGCCTCATCGGAGCAGCCAACGGCGCGGACTGGTGGATCGTCTGAAAGAACCCTCAGGAGATTTGCAAAGACCCGGCATGTGCGCGCCACACAGGCGCGCGCATTTGGAAATCAGCACGACAGAGACCTTGTCTTGCCAGTTTGGAACCGGTTGCGGCATTCCAGCTTTTGCTCGAGAAAATCTCGTCGTATTCGCGCCAGGAGAACTGTGCGGCGCATTGAAGAAATTTTGATATCTGTCTTCGCAATTGCGGCAGCCTGACAGGTTGGTGCACGGTTGCGGTTCTTATGGAATGGTGGAACTCCGCCACGAGCGGTGCCGGTTGAAATCCCCGCAATCCCGGGAAGCGCGTAAATACCGGAACACGGCTATGGTGTCAGTTATCCGGGTTCATTCCGATGAATGTCCCGTACGATCACCCCGTCGGTCTCTGACGGTGCATTCAGCCAATCCTTGTGTTTGAGTGTCTTGCGCGTGTCCTCCAGCCCTGCAGCCCAGTGATCTTGCATCGATCGTGCTGAAAATTCGTAATCCTTGGCGTGATCTTCATAGCTTTTCTTCTGGTAGATCAAGTGGATGATATTGACTTGGGGCACATCATGAACGGCAGCCAGAAATGCCTTGTCTTCGGGGTTGAGACGTCTGGCGTCCACACGCTTCAGAGCACCTTTGAGATGCATACGCAGATCATGGATTTTCCTGAATGAATCGGTGCTGCTGCGCGTACGGCTCGAATAGGTGATATCCTTCTGGCGCGCCATGACATCGGCCAGATTGTGCGGGATTTTTCCACGCGCGCTGAACAGATCGACCTGGAATGCAAGTGTGTCGTCCATGTCGTCACTGTCCAGCAGGTATTGCAGGGGCGTGTTCGAGACGATGCCGCCATCCCAGTATTGTTCCTTGCCGATCGTGATAGCTGGCAAGGCTGGCGGCAGCGCACCGCTGGCCATGATGTGCTCGGGTCCCAATCTCTCTTTCGTGGTATCGAAATAGCGCCCGTTTCCGCTGCTGATCTCGACAGCACCGACGCTCAGGCGCTTCTGCTGGTTATTAAGGATGTTCCAGTCGACCAGCCGGTTCAGCGTTTTCTTCAGCTCATCTGTATCATAATAGCTCGTTGGCTCTTCGGCCCCGAAAAAGCCAGCGAACGGGTTGAAGGCCTTAGGCCGGAAAAAGCCGGGAATGCCACCGGCCATGGCCAGAAAGGCGCTGGACTGGTTGCGCAGGGCGCGGACTTGATCGACGGCGAACAATCCGTCCCAGAGGCTTGAGGTGGACACCGTCTCCCAGAAATCCCTCAGCCGCTCGATCCGGCGTGCAGGCGGATTGCCCGCGATGATCGCCGCATTGGCTGCACCAATGGAGACGCCCGCGAGCCAGTCCGGCTCGATGCCTGCCTCGGTCAATCCCTCGAAGACACCGGCCTGATAGGCGCCAAGTGCGCCGCCGCCCTGCAGGACAAGAGCGATGGTCTTGTAGCCGCTGATGCGCCGGGCGACATCGTCAGTTTTCATGCCAGGCTCCCTGCAAGCGATTTGGCGTCATCCACTATCAATGCGCCGTCCAGCCGCCATCAATGGACATGATTGCGCCGGTGATCGATTTGGCGGCATCGGAGGCGAGATACAGCGCCAGGCTTGCAACCTGCTCTGTCGTGACGAATTCCTTGGTGGGCTGGGCAGCAAGAAGAACATCATTCTTCACCTGCTCCTCCGTCATGTTGCGCGCCTTCATCGTGTCGGGAATTTGGGCCGCCACCAGCGGTGTCCAGACATAGCCCGGCGCAATCGCATTCACCGTGATGTGCTGCTGCGCCACTTCGAGCGCCACTGTCTTGGTCATGCCAGCAAGGCCGTGCTTGGCTGCGACATAGGCCGACTTGAACGGGGACGCCACCAGCGCATGGGCGGAGGCCATGTTGATGATGCGCCCGAAGCCGCGCTTCTTCATGCCAGGTAAAACAGCCTTGATCGCGTAAAACGCCGCCATCAGGTTTATTCGGATGATGGCGTCGAACTTGTCATCGGGGAATTCATCGATGGGGGCCACATGCTGGATGCCCGCATTGTTGACGAGGATATCGACCGCACCGAACGCCGTTTCTCCGTCGGCGATCATCTGCCGGATTTGCGCCGGCTCCAGCATGTTGGCGGAGGAATAGATGCAGCGGACACCGTAGTCCTTCTCGATGGCTGTACGCTCCTTCTCGATCACGGCGGCATCGCCAAGTCCGTTGATGACGATATTGGCCCCTTCACTGGCGTAGGTACGTGCGATCTGCAGGCCTATGCCGCTGGTGGAGCCGGTCACAACAGCAGTTTTATCTTTTAGCATCATGGATGAACGCCTTCCGGGAATGCAAGCTTGCAAAAAATCAGGTTGACGGGCAATAGGCGCCAATCATGCGCACAACCAGTATTGCTCGATTTTGCACAATACCACACAGCGCCAAATCATGCGACATGAGAACATCAGCCGCGCGAACGAGCCACTGATCGTCTCGGCGAGAGTGAACGTGTCGCCTGCATCAGGGGCGATCCCGGCGAGCGTGCCGATGACCGTGCCGTTGGCGCTGTTCTCGGCGATGGGACCGCCGGTGAAGGTGAGAGCAGTGGGGGCCTCGTTCGTGTTGGTCACGCCGAACGCCAGTATGGTCGAGACAGATCCCGTGAAGAGTGTCAGGCTGATCGATGGCGTGACCTCGAAGTCGATGACCTGACCGACCTTGAGGAACAGTTCGCCGTTGACCACCTCGAAGCGGCTGTCATTGACGCTGACTGGGTTGTCGCGGAAGACGATCTGCATATCCGGATCGCTCACCACCACATCCGCGATCTTGGTGCGGGAATTCGTGTTCTTGACGAGGCGGCGATGTTCGTTGCAATGATCGCGGGCGGCGCATCGTTCACCGGGGTCACTTTGAAGGTGAATTCCGCACCGAGAGAGGTTTTGGCGCCGCAATTGGCCTGGCCGCCATCGTCGATGACCTGGAAGGTGAAACGTGCAAGGCCATCGCCGTCGCTGTTCAGCGGCGGTAGGTAGGCTAGCTTGCCCGCCGCGATATCGGCTGAGCCGACGACTGATTGGGCGTCAGGGCAATGCCATTGGCCACCTCCGGCTTCATGAAACACCCAAACTGGGTGTCCACGAAACCGGCAGAAGGCCACCCTGCCATCTGATCGCCGTCGATGGTTAAAGCCTTGAAATACGCCATCATGACCCCGCTAGTCAGTACTGCAACTTAATCAACGCTCGTCAATCAGGAGAAAGCCATGCCTTCCGCCCGGACTGTCAACCGCAGGATTTTGCTCGAGACGCGTCCGAAAGGCGCGCCAACGGCGGAGAACTTCCGGCTTGACCAACATGATATCGTCCTGCCTCTCGCAGGCCAGGTGCTGACGCAGACGCTCTATCTCTCGCTTGACCCTTACATGCGCGGGCGGATGAGCGACGCGCCGTCCTATGCAGCGCCTGTGGGTATGGGCGACGTGATGGTCGGCGCAGCCGTGTCGCGCGTCATGGCGTCCGAGCATGAAGGCTTCAAGGCTGGCGATCTCGTACTGGGGTTCGGCGGCTGGCAGGAATTCGCCCTGGCGGATGGCAAGGGTTTGACAAATCTCGATGCCGGGCTGGCCAAGCCTTGGCTGGCCCTTGGAGTTCTCGGCATGCCCGGCTTCACGGCCTATATGGGCCTGCTCGACATCGGCCAGCCAAAGCCGGGCGAGACCGTCGTGGTCGCCGCCGCCAGTGGTGCCGTGGGTTCGGCCGTGGGCCAGATCGCCAAGATCAAGGGATGCCGCGCCGTGGGCATTGCCGGCGGGGCTGACAAGTGCCGCTACGTCGTCGAGGAACTCGGCTTCGACGCTTGCATCGACCACCGCAGCGCCGACCTCCCGGCGCTGCTCGCGGCGGCCTGTCCGAATGGCATCGACGTCTATTTCGAAAGCGTGGGAGGGGCCGTGTTCGATGCGGTCATGCCGCTGCTCAACGCCCGGGCCCGCGTCCCGGTGTGCGGCGTGATTTCCGCCTACAACGCCACCAGCCTGCCGCCGGGTCCGGACCGTCTCGGCATGCTGATGGGCATGATCCTGCGCAAGCGCATCACGATGCAGGGGTTCATCATCTTTGACGATTATGCACCAAGGTTCGGTGAATTTTTCAAGCAGATGAACGCCTGGGTGAAGGACGGCAAGATCAAGCACCGCGAGGATATCGTCGATGGCCTCGACAAGGCTCCCGAGGCGTTCATCGGGCTCCTTGAGGGCAAGAACTTCGGCAAGCTGATCGTCAAGGTTGCGGACGCCTGACGGGCCGGCCCACCATCCGCCCGTCGACGACCTCCACGATCCTGTCGCAACGCTTCGCCAAATCCAGATTATGGGTCACGATCAGGAAGGTCGTGCCGTTCTCGACATTCACCTTGCGCATCATCGTGAACACGGTGTCGGTCGAGACCGTGTCGAGATTGCCCGTCGGCTCGTCCGCCAGGATCAGTGACGGATTCATCGCCAGCCCGCGCGCGATGGCGACGCGCTGCTGCTGTCCGCCTGACATGTTGTTGGCGAGGTTGTTCTCCCACTTGTCCAGCTCCATCTCCGCCAGGAGATCATGGGCCCGCGCCCGCATCGCGGCGTTCGGGAATTTCTGATCAACCAGCATTGGCATCATGACGTTCTCGATCGCGGTGAAGGCCGAAATGAGATAGTGGCTCTGGAAGACGAAGCCGATGCTGCGGCCGCGCAGCCTGGTCAGCGCATCATCGGCCAGCACGCCAGTGTCCTCGCCATTGATGAACTGCTTGCCG